>LNEZ01000060.1 GCA_001464215.1 Rhizobiales bacterium Ga0077548
GGACCGCTGGTCGATCGTGACCACGCTGAACTATCTGCCGCACGACAAGGAAGTGGAGATCGTGCTCTCGAAAGCGCACCACTACCGCACCAACGAAGGCCGCGATATCGTCTCCAAGATGGTGCGCGTCGCCGACCTCACGCGGCAGGCTTTCATCAACGGCGATCTTTCGACCGTGATGAGCCCGCGCACCGTGATTACTTGGGCGGAGAACGCGCAGATTTTCGGCGATATCGGCTTTGCGCTCCGCGTCACCTTCATCAACAAGTGTGACGAGCTGGAGCGGCCGATCGTTGCCGAGTTTTATCAGCGCAGCTTCGGCAAAGAACTCCCCGAATCCACGGTGAACGTCGCGCTGTCGTGACGTAGTCGGATATGTCGACGCCCACGAAGGGAAAAAGTTCAGAGTCCCCGACCGAGCCGTTCAAGCGCGCGGTCGCAACGACTTTGCGCGCCATCGCCGGCAAGCCCGAGCTTGAAGTGAATTACGCGGCCGAAAAACCCGCGCTGAACCAAGAGCGCGCGCGCCTGCCGGAACCGCCGCGGCGTATGTCGAAGGCCGATGCCGCGATCCTGCGCGGCCACGCGGATTCGATGGCGCTCCGGCTCGCCATGCACAATCCGCAGATTCATAAAAAGATGCTGCCGCAGGGCGAGAATGCCCGCTCCGTATTCGAGGCGGTCGAACAGGCGCGCGTCGAGGCGATCGGCGCGCAAAGAATGAGCGGCATCGCGCAAAATCTCTCGGCGATGCTCGAAGACCGGTATCACCGCGGCAATTTCGAAGAGATCACCGATCGCGCCGACGCGCCGCTCGAAGACGCGCTCGCGATGCTGGTCCGCGAACGGCTCACTGGGCAGAAGCCACCGCAAGGTGCAAAGAAGGTCGTCGATCTGTGGCGCGAATTCATCGAGAAGCGCGCGGACCGCGACCTCGATAGGCTAGCCGAAGAAATTCACGACCAGCGCGGCTTTGCCGAAGCGATCCATGATCTCCTGACCTCGCTAGACATGGGTGAAGACCGCTCGAACGAACAGGACGAGGACGATCAGGACGAGGAAGACGGCAAGGGCCAGGACGATTCCTCGAACGATCAGGGTGCTGCCGAACAAGACGATTCCAGCGATCAGTCCGCGCAAGAAGACGCCGAACTCTCCGCCGACGAACAGCCGGAGCAATCGGCCGAGTCCGAAGACGGGCCGCCTGCCGAGCGCCCCGACGACATGGACACCGGCGATAGCGAAGAGGCCGGTGAGCCTTGGCGCCCGAAGCATCCGCTATCGAACGAGCCTCGCGGGCCGGATTACCGCGCCTATACGATGAAGTTCGATGAGACAGTCGGTGCGGAAGAACTTTGCGATGCCGAAGAGCTCTCGCGGCTCCGCTCTTATCTCGACAAGCAGATTCAGCACTTGCAGGGTGTGGTCGCGCGGCTGGCCAACCGCTTGCAGCGCCGCCTGATGGCGCAGCAGAACCGCGCCTGGGAGTTCGACCTCGAAGAAGGAATGCTGGACCCGGCGCGATTGTCCCGCGTCGTCACCGATCCGTTCCAGCCGCTTTCGTTTAAGAACGAGCGCGACACCGATTTCCGCGATACTGTCGTCACGCTCTTGCTCGACAACTCGGGCTCGATGCGCGGACGTCCGATTACGGTGGCCGCAACCTGCGCCGACATTCTTGCGCGCACGCTCGAGCGTTGCGGCGTGAAGGTCGAGATTCTCGGCTTCACCACGCGCGCGTGGAAAGGCGGCCAGTCGCGCGAAAGCTGGCTTGGAGCAAACAAGCCGCAATCGCCTGGCCGTCTCAACGATCTACGGCACATCATCTACAAATCGGCGGACGCTCCGTGGCGCCGCGCGCGCAAGAACCTCGGCCTGATGATGCGCGAAGGTTTGCTGAAAGAAAACATCGACGGCGAAGCGCTCGATTGGGCGCATAAGAGATTGTTGGCTCGCCCCGAACAGCGCAAGATTCTGATGATGATTTCCGACGGCGCGCCGGTGGACGACTCTACGTTGAGCGTGAATCCCGGCAATTATCTCGAGCGTCACCTGCGCTGGATCATTGAAGAGATCGAAACCCGCTCGCCGGTCGAACTGATCGCAATCGGCATCGGCCACGATGTGACGCGCTATTATCGCCGCGCGGTAACGATTTTGCCGAACTGTTCGAAGAAAAAGCCGAGCCCGCCCCGAAGCGCGGCAGCCGACGCCGGCTGCACTGAATGAGCCCGCACATCCGTCTGGCGATTTTCGCGATGGCGGGCACAATCGCTCTCGCGTCGCCGTCACAGGCGCAAGCACCAAATAAAAACGCCCCGGAAGCGATCGAGATTCAGTCGCGCGAAATTGCGCACTTCGACCGCAAAAACCCGCATACCCGCCGCTTCGGCGAACTCGAATTCATCGGCGGGCTCGTGCTGCAATCCACGCACAAGAATTTCGGCGGCATTTCGGGCCTGCATATCGCGGACGATGGCCTAGGTTTCACCGCACATTCCGACCGCGGCCACTGGCTGCGCGGAAAATTCAAACTCGACAGCGATCGCATCACCGGTATCGAAAACGCGGAAATGGCGCCGATGCGCGGCCCGGACGGGCGAACGCTTGGCTCACGCAAATGGTTCGACACCGAAGCGCTCGCCTCGGACGGAGAAAATTTCTTTGTCGGCGTCGAGCGCGCGAACCAGATTCTGCGCTACCGCATATCGGACGGGCTGAACGCGCGAGGCATCCCGATTCAGATCCCGAACAGCATCCGCAAGCTGCCGTTCAATCAGGGCCTGGAAGCGCTTGCTTTCGTCCCGAAGGGTATGCCACTTGCGGGCAGCCTGCTCGCAATTTCCGAACTGGGCCTCGACGAGAAAGGCAATATTCTCGCTTTCATCCTTGGCGGACGAACGCCGGGCCTTTTCTCGATCAGGAGGATCGGCTCGTTCGAGATTAGCGACACCGCGATCTCGCCGACCGGTCATCTCGTTGTCGTCGAGCGCTACTTTCGCTTTCTGACAGGCATCCACCTGCGCATCCGTGCGATCCCGCTTGCAGAAATCAAGCCGGGCGCAGTAGTGGACGGCAAAATTCTTCTGGAAGCCGACAACAACTTCGACATCGACAACATGGAAGCGCTCGCGATTACGAAGAATGCCGCAGGCCAGATCGTGCTGACTCTGATGTCGGACAACAACTTCAATTACTTTCAGCGCACGATCCTCTTGCGCTTTCTCTGGCCGCAATAAAAAACCCGCTATCTCTAGCGGGTTCTTCAAATTCGCATTTCGCGAAACTTAGCTGGCTTCGGCGAGCTTCTTCTTGATCTTCTTCTTGAGAAGAAGCACGCGCGAGGAAAGATTGCCGTCGCGGGCTTTGACCAGGAACGCGTCGAGACCGCCGTTATGGTCGACCGATTTGAGCGCATTGGTCGAGACACGCAGACGAAAATTCTGCTTCAGCGCGTCGCTCTGCATCGTGACGTTCACGAGGTTCGGCAGGAAGCGCCGCTTGGTCTTGATGTTGGAGTGGCTGACCTTGTGGCCGACCAGAACGCCTTTGCCGGTCAGTTCGCAGCGCCGAGACATCGCATAAATCCTTGCAGTCGAAGGCGATCCGCCGGGGTCAAGCCCGCCGCCGCCATAGGGGGTAAAAAGCGAGGCATCTCCATAGTCAGGGCCTCCGGAGGCGTCAAGCGAAGGTCATCAGAAGCGCCTGAGCCACAGTTAAGACTCAAAATGACCCCACGGGAGCAAATCCTAGGAACCCTCGCGAATCCGGCGCGGGTTGCAGGATTTGCTATGATTCCCGCGACTGAATCGCCCGTCCGCGACCGAGCGGAAAGACCAGAAGGAAACGAAGCCCCAATGCGCCGACCTGCCGCTCTCGCCGTCCTCGTTCTGGCCGCCGCAACCTCCGGCGCCTTGGCGCAGCAGGCCCGCCTGGATGCGGTCTACTCGGTCCATCTCACCGGCATTCCCATCGGTCAGGGCGCGGTCGTGCTCGACCTCAACGAGGCGGGCTTTGCAGCAGCCGGAAGTGCGAAGTTCACCGGCCTCGTGCGCATGATCGCGAAAGGCGAAGGTACCTCGACCGTGCGCGGTACCTTTCAGAACAACCGCGTAATCTCGAGTCTTTATTCGACCCAGTCGAACTCGACCGAGCGAAACGAGAAGATCGACATCAATGTCGTAAACGGCTTCGCCAAGGAATTTTCCGTACTCCCCCCGCCGAAGGATCTGGACCAGAACCGCGTGCCGATCACGCAGGCCGCGCGCACCAATGTCGTCGATCCGTTGAGCGCCGGCTTGATGCTGGTCTCGGCACCTGGCGATGTGCTGAGCCCGGAGTCGTGCAACCGCACTGTACCGATCTTCGACGCGCGATTCCGCTATGACGTCGTGCTCTCTTATCTGCGCACCGAGCAGGCCTCGAACAAAGTCGACGGCTACAAAGGGCCGGTGCTGGTCTGTCAGGCTCGCTATGTCCCGATCGCGGGTCACCGCACCGACCGCCCCTCGGTGCAGCAGCTTGCAAATAACCGCGAACTCTTTGTCTGGCTCGCGCCGGTCGCCGGCACCCGTGTGCTGGTGCCGATCAAGGTTTCGATTTCGACCGGCGTCGGCACCATGGTCGTCGAAGCGACGCGCTTCCGCGCCTCGCCGCGCTAAGGCTCGATTCCGCCCGATTTTACCGGATACCATCTGACTGAATCCGCCCGCCATACGGGTACGGAAGGTCAGCAACGATGCGCCGGATCGCTCTCTCCGCTGCCGCCCTGCTTCTGGCAGCTCACGCTAGCTGCGCGAACGCACAGACCACCCGGCTGGACGCCGCCTATTCGGTTTATCTCACCGGGCTTCCGGTCGGCCGCGCGACCGTGACACTCGACTTGAGCGAGGCGGGATTTGTCGCGTCAGGCAGCGCGAAGACCTCGGGACTCGTTCGCCTGATTTCCAAAGGCGCGGGCTCGGCGAACGTGAAAGGCACGTTCAAGGACAATCGCGTGATCGCGAGCATTTTTTCCGGCAGCCTCGTCACGAGCCGCCGCGAACAGAAAATTGAGTTGAGCGTCGTGAACGGCTTTGCGAAGGAATACAAAATCGAGCCGCCGCAACAGGACCACGAAAAAAAGCGCGTCCCGATCACGAACGAGACACGGACCAATGTCGTCGACCCGATGAGCGCGATGCTGGCGCTGGTCTCGAAGGGCGACATCCTCAAACCTGAATCCTGCAACCGTACGCTACCGATCTTCGACGGACGTTACCGCTTCAACCTCGTGCTCACCTATGCCCGGACCGAAAAGTCCGCGCCGAGAACCGAGGACTATCAAGGTCCGGTGCTGGTCTGTCAGGCGCGCTACGTTCCGGTTGCCGGTCACCATCCTGAAGGTCCGGCATTGCAACAGATGGCCGCGAACCGCGATATGTTCGTCTGGCTCGCGCCGGTCGCAGGCACGCGCGTACTCGCGCCGATCAAGGCTTCGGTCGCAAGTCCGATCGGCAGCTTCGTGGTGGAAGCGACGCGCTTCAACGTTAGCGCCCAGCGCTGAATCGGCGCCGTTAAGAGATTTTCGCGCCAATGCAGGAGCGAGCACTTCTCTGGCCTGCTATTTCGTGTCCAGCACCACGTCGCACACGAGATATGGTGAGAACGCAGCGGGAAACCGTGCCGAGTCAGCGATTCGGACGCGATTCGTTCGGGACTCGTTCCAAGTCTTACCGGATGCAGACAATTTGAACTGAAGTTGTCACGAAAGAGGACAGCGCAAGCACATGAGACTCATGTCTGAATCGCCTTCGGCATCGCGCTGAAATTAACTCCTGCCGCGCGCCGATGACCGCCCTAGCCACGACAAGCGCCGCAAATTAGTGGCAGAACGCCCGAAGAGAACTACATCCGGCGTGAACGCAGCGGGAAACCAGCCAGGGGCAGCGATTCGGACGCGATTCGTTCGGAGCGCGTTCCATTCCTTAACGAAATTTCGAGAACTCCCTTCAACTTGTAACGAAACGATACAGTTGCGCAGAAAGTGAGCGCGTAAACTTGCTCAAAACCTCCCCGAAATCCTTCTCGGACCCGGCCCGCAGCGGACGCGGCGTCACGGCCGTGTTGGGCCCGACCAACACCGGCAAGACGCATCTCGCGATCGACCGGATGCTCGCGCATTCGAGCGGGCTGATTGGCCTGCCGCTGCGGTTGCTTGCGCGTGAGGTCTATCAGCGCTGTGTCGCGCGCGTGGGCGCGGAGAATGTCGCGCTGATTACGGGCGAGGAGAAAATCCGCCCGAAGAACCCGCGCTATTGGGTTTCGACCGTCGAAGCGATGCCCCAGGATCTCGACGTCGCCTTTGTCGCGGTCGATGAAGTGCAGCTCGCAGCCGATTTCGAACGCGGGCACCTATTCACCGATCGCGTGCTGAATTTGCGCGGGCGGGAAGAAACGTGGCTCCTGGGTGCTGCGACCGTACGCGGGATTCTTACGAAGCTACTGCCGGGTATGGACGTGATCCAGCGCCCCCGCCTTTCCATGCTGACCTTCGCGGGCGAGAAAAAACTCACGCGCCTGCCTCGGCGCTCCGCCATCGTCGCCTTCTCCGGCGACGAAGTGTACGCAATCGCCGAACTGATCCGCCGCCAGTCGGGCGGTGCGGCCGTAGTGCTCGGCGCGCTAAGTCCGCGTACGCGCAACGCGCAGGTCGAACTGTTTCAGTCCGGTGACGTCGATTATCTGGTCGCGACCGATGCCATCGGCATGGGTCTCAATCTCGACGTCGATCATGTAGCTTTTGCGTCGGACCGGAAATTCGACGGCTATCAGTTCCGCCAGCTCTCCGCCGCCGAAATGGCGCAGATCGCAGGCCGCGCCGGGCGCGCGCAGCACGACGGTACTTTCGGCACCACGGGCCGGTGCGCACCGTTCGAAGCCGATCTGGTTGAGCGATTAGAGACACACACCTTCGAGCCGGTGAAAGTGTTGCAGTGGCGCAACCACGATCTCGATTTTTCGTCGCTTGCGGCACTGGACGCGAGCCTGTCCGTCATTCCGCAAGAGGGCGGTCTCACCCGCGCACCGATTGCGGACGACTTGCAGGTGCTGGAGCGCGTATCGCGCGATCCTGATGTCGCAGCACACGCGAAATCGCGCGAAGCGATCCGCAAATTGTGGGCTGTGTGTCAGATTCCTGACTACCGAAAGGTCGCACCTGCCGCGCATTCCGAACTGGTAGTGACCCTCTATGGATTTTTGATGCGGGAGGGTAGCATCCCCGCCGATTGGATCGCCGAACAGGTGGCCCTTGCTGACCGGCCTGAAGGCGACATCGACACGCTTTCGAACCGCATCGCGCAAGTGCGTACCTGGACCTTCGCGGCAAACCGCCCCGACTGGTTACGCGATCCGGAACACTGGCAAGGCATCACGCGCGCCGTCGAAGACAGACTCTCCGACGCTTTGCATGAGCGCCTTACCCAACGCTTCGTTGACCGCCGCACCAGCGTGCTGATGCGGCGCCTAAGAGAGAACACGCGCTTGGAGACTGAAGTAAAAGAAAGCGGCGAAGTGATCGTCGAAGGTCACGTCATCGGGCGCTTGCAGGGTTTCGAATTCGCAGCCGACGCTTCCGGCGGCGGGCCTGACGCAAAAGCATTGCGCGCCGCGGCGCAGAAGGCGCTCGCAGGCGAAATCGAGAAACGCGCGGAAGAAATCGACAAGGCAGGCGACGACAAGATCGTGCTCGCGAACGATGGCGCGTTGCGCTGGAACGGCGAGCCGGTGGCAAAGCTAATTGCCGGCGACGTTGCGATGAAACCCCGCGCGCAACTGATCGCGGACGAGCAACTGACCGGGCCTTCGCGGGATAAAGTTGCCGCGCGCATCGACCGCTGGCTCGACTCACACATCGAAAAACTTCTGGGGCCGCTGAACGCGCTGACGAAAGCCGAAGATGTCACCGGCGTTGCGCGCGGTGTTGCCTTCCAGCTTGTCGAGTCTCTTGGTGTCTTGGATCGCGAGGCGGTAGCGGACGATGTGAAAGGCCTCGACCAGGAAGCGCGCGGTCAGCTTCGCAAGTATGGCGTACGCTTCGGTGCCTATCACATCCATATTCCGGCTTTGCTCAAGCCTGCGCCGCGCCAGCTGGCGCTGATCCTGTGGTCGCTGAAGCACGGCGGGCTCACGCAAAAAGGCATGAGCGAATTACCCGCACTTGCCTCGTCGGGCCGCACCTCGATTCCGAACGACAAGGAGATTCCAAAGTCGCTTTATCGCGCCACCGGCTATCGCGTGGCGGGTACGCGCGCGGTGCGCGTCGATATTCTGGAGCGTCTCGCCGATCTCATTCGCCCGGCGATTGCCTGGAAGCCCAATGCTCCCGGTGAAAAACCCGCGGGCGCGATCGACGGCTTCGGATTTACGGTTTCGGTGGGCATGACCTCGCTGGTCGGCTGCGCGGGCGAGGATTTCGCGTCGATCCTGAAAGCGCTTGGCTACCGGATGGATCGCCGCCCGGCGCCCGTTGAGGTGAAAACAGAAGAACCGAAATCCGAAACTCCATCGGAAGCTGAGGTGGCGGAAACCACCGAAGCAAAGGCAGAAGCGACCCCTGCTCACAATACGACGGAAGCCGTCGCGACCGCGGAAGCACCCGCCGAAACCGAAACGGCCGCTCCTTCAGATGCCGCCGTTGAGGAAGTGCCTATGATCGAGGTCTGGCGTCCGGGCCGCCCGCGCACCGAACGCAAGCCGGAAAGAAAACGCGCCCCGCGCAAGGAAGAAACGAAGACCGGCGGTGCCGCGCCACAAGAAGGCGCTGTCGCAAATAAAAACGAACGCCCGCGTCGCGAACACCGCGACAAGCGCGGCAAAGATCGCAACAAGGATAGCGGCAAAGATCATGGCAAGCGCGAGCAGGCGAGCTTCAAACCGCGTCCGGAACGCCGCGAGAAGCCGATCGACCCGAACTCTCCCTTCGCTTCGCTCCTCGCACTCAAGGAAAAACTTGAGGCTGACAAGAAGACCAAGGGTTGAGCGCAAGCGCAGCCCTCACGCAGCGCCTCGACCGCTGGATCTGGCACGCGCGGATCGTGAAGACCCGCACCATCGCGGCGAACCTCGTCAGCGAAGGCTATGTCCGCGTGAACGGCGAGCGCACCGCGCAGCCCGCCCACGCGATCAAACCCGGCGACGTGCTCACGATTGCCCTGCCGGCGCGTGTATGTGTCGTGAAAGTGACAGGCATTTTGCCGCGCAGGGCTGATGCAAGCGCCGCACGCAGCCTATATGAGAGTGTGAACCCGCAATCCTGATCTCTCGCCTGCGCGCTTGGCAAAGATAAGTGCCTGCGCTAGTCCGCTTTCCCGCGAAGAAACGAGCCGCCGCCAACCGATCATGACCTACATCGTCAACGACAAGTGCATCCGCTGCAAATTCATGGACTGCGTGGAAGTCTGCCCGGTGGACTGCTTCTACGAAGGCGAGAATATGCTCGTGATTCACCCGGACGAGTGCATCGACTGCGGGGTCTGCGAGCCGGAATGCCCCGTGGATGCGATCAAGCCCGACACCGTGCCGGGCCTAGAGAAGTGGATTTCGCTCAACGCTGAGTACGCGAAGGTCTGGCCAAACATCACGATCAAGCGCGATGCGCCTAAAGACGCGAAAGAGTGGGAAGACGTTGAAGGCAAGGAGCAATACTTCTCCGACAAGCCCGGCGAGGGCGACTAAATGGCCTCGCCGGCGCGGTAACCATGTCCAAGCGCCGGAACTGACCGCAGCGCAGTAAACCGTTGATTTTTTGGGAAAATGTGCTATATTTCCCACAGTCGCCCGTTTTAAACGCAAGATATAGGGCGCTCCAAGGAGCCGCCCGACCGAATTCCTAGCGAAGAAGCCGTTTTCACACGCCCGCAATGAGCGGAGCGCGGGGAAGCAGCATCGCCGTTACGGTTCAGCCTGGCGTCTGACGGAACTTTGTCGCGTAAGGCCGGTATGACCGGTGCAGGAGCAGAAGCCAGAATGACCACCCCGAAGAAGACCCAGAGCCGCCACGGTTTCAAGACCAACGAATTCATCGTCTATCCGGCTCATGGCGTCGGTCAGATCGTTCGCATCGAGGAACAGGAAGTTGCGGGCTACAAGCTCGAGCTTTTCGTGATCTTGTTCGCCAAGGACAAAATGACGCTCCGCGTTCCAACCTCGAAGGCGGCTGCGGTCGGTATGCGCAAGCTCGCGGGCCCGGACATCGTCAAGAAGGCGCTCGAAACGCTCAAGGGCCGCGCCCGCATCAAGCGCACCATGTGGTCGCGCCGCGCGCAGGAATACGAAGCGAAGATCAACTCGGGCGATCTCATCCAGATCGCGGAGGTGGTCCGCGACCTGTTCCGCTCGGAGAGCCAGCCGGAGCAGTCCTATTCCGAACGCCAGCTTTACGAAGCGGCGCTCGACCGCATGGTCCGCGAGTTGTCGGCGGTCGAAGACGTGACCGAAACCGAAGCCTCCAAAATGATCGAAGCGCAACTCATGAAGGCGCCGACGCGCAACAAGAAGCCTGAAGGCACCGACGAGCAGGAAGCTGCGGCCTGAAAGAATAGCGAAGATTGAAATGAGAAAGGCTCGGGCGATCCGGGCCTTTTTCTTTATCCGCTGCTGACGTTATTCGGTAACGACTTTCACGAAGTCGCCCGGCGTCAACTTTGCCCCGCGCTGCATTCCGTTCAGCACGAGAAAGCGCTCGAGATTCCGGTCGCCGAAGGCCGAGCGTTGCGCGAGCCGCTCCGGGGTGTCGCCGGCGGCGACCTGATGCAGCCTGATCTTCAAAGGCCGGATCGCCAGCGCTTCCTCGTTCGACACCCGGCGGAAGCTCGCCGCGGCTTCGCGGAAAATAGCTTCCATCTGCGGCGACAGATCGCGCGCCGCAAAAGCGATGCGATAGACATCGCTGCCGTAGCGGATTGCGTAGAGCCGGAACGACCACTGCTCGCCGCGCGCGGTAGCGCTTGCTGCCTCGAAGCCGTTAATCTGGAACGTCTCGACCGTCACAGGATCGATCCCTTCGACCCAGCCCTTCGAAATATAGTCCGGAAGCGTCTGCGAATCCGGCACGCGCACCGC
>LNEZ01000061.1 GCA_001464215.1 Rhizobiales bacterium Ga0077548
TTAAGGCTGAACGATCGCCATCTGTTGTTTGTTCATACGCCCTCCATGGACGGTGATCTTGGAAATCGCGGCGTCGATTTCGGTCAAGTCAGCTTGTGTGAGCGTGACGTTAAATGCGCCGTGGTTCTCGGCCAGGAGTTCGAGGTTGCGGGTGCCGGGAATTGGGACAATCCATGGCTTCTGCGCGAGCAACCACGCAATCGAAATTTGCGCAGGTGTTGCATTCTTCTTCGCACCGAACTTTTTCAGGAACGCGATGATTGGTGCGTTCTTCGCGAGGTTTTCCGGACTGAAACGGTCGAAGCCAGAACGGAAATCAGTCTTTGGGTCCAACTTCGTGTTCGCATCGAGCTTGCCTGTCAGGTAGCCCATGCCGACCGGACCCCACGACACGAAACCGATGCCGAGTTTTTCACACGTATCCAACACACCGTTGTGTTCCGGATCCCGGTTCATCAACGAGTACTCGGTTTGGATAGCGCTGACCGGCTGCACTGCGTGAGCGCGGCGGATTGTTTCCGGCCCAGCTTCAGACAATCCGAAGTGCAATACTTTGCCTTCTTTAATCAGTTCCTTCACGGTCGCAGCGACTTCCTCAATCGGCGTGTTCGGGTCAACGCGGTGCTGGTAATACAAATCGATGTGGTCCGTGCGCAGGCGCTTGAGTGACTCTTCAACCACGCGCTTTATACGTGCCGCGCTACTGTCCAGATGACCGTCGCCTTCGGTGAAGAAACCAAACTTGGTTGCTATCTTCACCTTGTCGCGGAATGGTGCGAGCGCTTCGCCAACAAGCGTTTCATTCGTGTAAGGCCCATAAACTTCTGCCGTATCGAAGAACGTCACGCCGTTTTCAAATGCGGCGCGAATGGTTTTGATGCCCTGCTCTTTGTCGGCGGGCGGCCCGTAATTGGCGCTAATGCTCATGCACCCAGCACCCAGCGCGGAAACTTCTAGACCTCCAAGTTTGCGGGTTTTCATGTTCGTTGCTCCTTTTTGTTTTTGTTTTGGTTCTGCGCGGCCAAGAAATGCGAACGGCGCAGCGCTCAAAACTGCGCCCGCAATCGCGGTTTTCGCCAAAAATTGACGGCGGCTTTTGCTGTGACCTGAATTTTGCTCGTGACCGTTCAAAACATTGCTCCTTTGAATGACGCGGGAAGCCGCGCCCGTTACCGTTGGGAGCAACATAGGGCTGGAAACGGCTATCGATTATCCGCTATAATCATCTAGCGTCTATGTATAGTGTACATGAATGAGAAGGACCGATCTTTACGACTTGGCCGCTTTCGCGGTTGTGGCTGAAAAGGGCTCATTTACAAGGGCCTCAGCCGAACTCGGTATGTCCCAGTCAGCCTTAAGCCATGCCATGAAAGCCCTCGAAGAGCGGCTCGGTACGCGGCTACTTTCCCGCATAACCCGTTCAGTCTCGACAACCGAAGCCGGGGAAAAGCTGTTGCAGACATTGCGTCCCGCACTGAAGGAAATCGCCTCCGGCGTTGATACCGTCGGCAGTCTGCGCGGCAAAGCGTCTGGAACTATCCGCCTCACTTCTACAAAGCACGCGGCGTCTTCCGTACTGATGCCTGTGCTACCGGCGTTTCTGGCAAAGCATCCCGGCATTCAGATCGATTTATCCGTCGACGACTCTTTGACCGATATTGTCGCGAACCGCATGGACGCGGGTATTCGCTTCGGTGACATCATTGAGAAAGACATGATCGCCGTGCGCATCGGCCCAGACATAAAGATGGCGGTCGTGGGTTCGCCGTCTTACTTCGCAAAACATCCGGCTCCTAAAACGCCACGCGACCTCGCCGCGCATCGCTGCATCAACTACCGCCGCATCACCGCGGGCGGACTTTATGCTTGGGACTTCGAAGATCAAGACCGCAGCATTCAGGTCCGCGTTGATGGTCCGCTCGTTTTCAATAATTCAGATCTCATCCGAGATGCGGTGCTGCAAGGCCAAGGGCTTGGATATGTCTACGAAGATGAAGTCTTAGACGAAATCGGAAACGGTAAGCTCACCCGCGTCTTAACAAAATGGAGTCCTGCGTTTCCGGGTTATCACCTTTACTACCCAAGCCGCCGCCAACCCACTTCGGCGTTTTCACTTTTAGTCGATGCCTTGCGCTACAAGAAGCGGCGGTAACGGGTCAAATTTTGTCCTTGTGCGGACGCTTTACTAAGCACTAAGCCCCCTCCCTCCTCCGCATCTCCTCGATGCGCTCGGGCCAGAGCCGCAGCGCAAATTCGATTCCCATTTCGGTCAAATGATCGTTCGCAAACCGGATGCTCGAGTGGGGGCCAAGCACGTCGCCGAACAGATGCGACGAGTTGATTACATAAACGTATTTATGCGCCGCCGTGTAATAGCTCGAGAGCGGAGCCCCGCGCTCATGCCCGATGTTGATGTCGGCACCGTCGCCGAAGCCGGGACCGTCCACCTCGATGCCGCGCGGAATGCAGCCCGGCGCCTCGCACAGCGCCGCGATCGCATGAACGAGGATATTCGCAGCCGCTTCCGGAGAGCTCTTGCGCGCGGCCTCGAGCTCTTTCCCCGCAAGCTCGACCGCGCGTTTCACCAGCGCTTCACAGCTCTCCTTGTGGTTCATCGCAGGTGCGCGCATCAGCGCCGTATGCGGCCGCGCGATCTTGCCGGCCTTCAGAAAAACCAGCGCCTCGAAGTAATCGAGATCCTGCTTCGTAAAGCTGGCGATGTGATCGTTAAAACGGGCGTGCAGGATTTTGCGTTCCGGAAGGTGGATGACCTTCGGCCACTGCTCCGGAATAAACGGCTCCGCCGTGTGAAGAAAAGCTGGCAGGCTGCGCACTTCCATCTGAATTCTCGAAATAGCGATTTCACCTGCATAACGCGAATGCGAAGATTGCCATAATCCCTCCCCCTTATCATGCCCGGAATGTCCGAATTCGCGATTGGCGCGAACATTCGCATCTCGGCTACAAAGCGCGGAAAGGATCGTGCGTGCCATGAAAGACCCCGCCAAAAAGCCGCCCTGGAAAAAACCGCGGCCGAAGATCGGGAAAAAGATCAAGCTCTCCGAAGAGGACAAGGCGGCCGCGAGAGCGCGTGCCGAACGCGCCGGCCGCCGCTATCCGAACCTCGTCGATAATATGTGGGCGGCGCGGCGCAGGAGGAAAGCGACAAGCGATTTCGAGTAGGCGCCCATCCCCAATACTCCTCCCCAAGTCATCCGGTGCCGGAATTCTCCTTGCAACGCTAGATTGGCTGCGGGGGCGGTTCTTGCAGGGAAGGAACTGCCATGGGAATTACCGAGAACTCCAAGGACCGGCTCGTGCTGCAGTCGGGCGGCGCGACCTTGAGCTTCGACAAGCAGGAAAAGCAGGCGCGTCTGCAACGAAAAGGTTTTCTCTGGAAGCCGAAGCCGGTCGAAGAACCGCTTTCGAAAATCGCCGAGATCGCGATCGACACCGGCGTGGACCGCGCCTCCGGCGTTGAAGTCTGCAACACCATGATTATCTTCAGGGACGGTGCCGCCTGGGCCTTCGGCGCGAACGACAAGGCCGAAGCGCAGGAAAACGCCGCGCTCGTACGGAAGTTTCTCGGGCTGTAATCGCCGCGAAGCCGGCTCACAATACGCGGAACCACGCGCCGGTTCCGCGGTTCGCTCCAGAGTGAAATTGAGAAGGAGCGAACCATGCCCACCCCGCAGGAAATCACCGAGAGGTTCTGGAAGTCGCTGCACGGCGACCGCACGCTGATGCTCGGCGTCGATGGCGCCGATAACGGCCACTTCCGCCCGATGACCGCGATTTTAGAACACGAGATCGGCGGGCCGATCTGGATTTTTACCTCGCAGGACGGCGCGGTCACGAAGGCCGTGCGCAACATGAAAAAGCGCGCGATGGCCGCCTACTCCGCCAAAGGCTTTGAGCTGTTCGCGACCATCCACGGCACGATCCAGCTCGATATGGACCGCGGGATGATCGAGAAGCTCTGGAATCCGTTCATCTCGGCGTGGTTCGAAGGCGGCAAGGACGATCCCAAGCTCGCTTTGCTGCGCTTCGATGCCGAGCGCGGCGAAATCTGGCTTAATGAAAATTCGCTCATCGCGGGTGTGAAGATGCTGCTTGGCGCGGGCGATCCGAAGGAAGATTATGAGGACAAGGTCGCGAAGGTCAGATTAGGCAGCCGATGAAGCAGGCTTGCTGCGCGCTTAGATCATGTCTTCATTCTTCTTCGGCGTCTTCTTGTATGCATCGCTCATCACGACCGCCGTCACGATGATTGCGCCCAGGATCGCAACGCCACCGACCGCGAGCGCCGCCGGCAATGTGTAGTTTCGTGGCTTCTGCGCATAAGGCAGCCTGCTACGAACGTTGCGATAGCTCGGCAAATTATCGCGGATTTTGCGGACCGGAACGTCCGGCAGATTGTCGCGCAGCTTCGACAGGCGATCTTGCAGCGCGTCGATGCGCTCGCCGATGGCATCGAAGTCCGCGTATTTATCGAAATAGCGCGTAAGTTCGTTCATTCGCATATCTAGGGAATCCCTTTGCCGCGAGAACACCCGAACCTCGCCTTCGTTCCCTCATCTGCGAAGGTTTCGGAGATTTACACGCCTTCTTCACCCAACATCAGCGTCTGGATTTTCGCTTCCGCCGCAATCGCCTCGTTCTCGTTCCGGAAGGTGTCGATCTCCAATGGTCCCTTCGCGCGCGCGATCACGGCTTGCAGCACGAAGCGCGGCGGCCCTTCGGTCTGTTCGTCCTTGATGATGTCGAGCTCCAACACATCCGCGAAGCCGTAACGCTCGCTCCAGCCGATGCCGAAAGAGCCGTTGCCGTCCACACGCAACTCGCGCTTTCCGGCGTCGAAGGTCACGGTCCGGGTCAGGCCTAAAATTGCCGCGAGCAGCAGCACCGCGCCAAGCAGACCTGCAACCACGCCGATCAGCCAGAACGGCAGCATACCCCACTGAAAAAGCGGCACGCCGGGACGGATCAGGAGTTCATGCGGCGCGGACAATGCGAGCACGCCGCCGCCTGCGAGGAACACGCGCGTTATCCAGCCGAGCGGCTGGTGGAAAACGAGCTTTCCGCGCCCGGCGGATTCGACAAGAGGCATGACGCTAAGAACGCTTTCGGGCTAAACTTGCCCTTAGGTGACACCGTTGCGGCCGCGGTTCAACAGGCCGGATACAGGACGCGAGTCCGAGACAACGCAGGTTCAAGACAATGAAGCGCATTATTCTTGCCGCGACGCTCTTACTCTCGCTTGCGCTGCCGGCAGCCGCGCAGACAATTCGCGCCACCGAACAATGGTTCGGGCTCTATACCGTCGAAGGCGTGGAGACGATTGACGATGCCTCGGCGCCCGGCGGCAAACGGCGCGTTGGCGGCAAGATCAGGGAGCCTGCCGTCAATGCAACCCGAATCCGGCATACGCCGGGCTCCTATTTCGGATTTGGCTATGTGCTGACCGGCGCAGCGAGCAGCGAAACCATCACCGTGCGGCACGTGCAGGTTTTTCCGCCGCCGGGCGTTCGCGACGGCACAGGAAAACTGTTCGAGAAGATCGACAACAATTTGAATCTCAGCACCGGGCGCGATCTCTTCATCGGGATTTCGATGGGCGACAATACTGCCATTGGGACATGGACGCTTCAGGTCTGGCACGACGGCCGCGTGCTGCTTGAACGCAGATTCGAACTTTACCGGTAGCGCAAAAAATGAAACGAACTCTTTTAGCAGCCGCACTCGCGCTTTCGATCTTCGGCGTTAACGCCGCCGCGCAGGAAAGCCTGCGCGCGGAAATGATCTGGTTCGGAAATTACACCGCCGGCGAGGTCAAGTCGTTCGACGATCCAAATTCTCCTACCGGCAAGAAACACTTCAGCACCGGCACCAAGGGACCGGCGGTCAATTCCGACCGCATCGCGATCGCGCCCAGCGGTGTTACGAGCTTCGGTTTCGGCTATCGCCTCACCGGTGTGCCGAACGGCACCAATGTCCGCACCATTCACATCATCCGTTTTCCCGGCAAAGGCGTTCCAGGCAGAGACGGAGGCTTGCAGGAAACCTCGACCATCGCCGACAGCGACACGGTCGGCCCGGACCTGCATATAGGCTGGCGCATGAACAGCGATTCGTCGAAAGAATACGAAGGCGTCTGGACGTTTCAGGTCTGGAGCGAGCAAAAGCTCCTGCTCGAGCGCAGATTCACGGTCTACCGTCCGTAACACTGGAATAAAATGAAATGACCCTGCGCCGGCTCGCCCCATGGATTTTCGTTGCAATACTTGTGATCGGTGTGTTCGCGTGGAATTTCTACTTCGACCGCGAACCGCGGATCGATAAAGACGGCCGCGGCATCGCCGTGCAGGACGGCGACTCTTTCGTGATCCAGCAGACCACGATCCGTCTCGACGGCATCGACGCGCCGGAGATCAAGCAGAATTGCTATTCGGCCGACGGCTCGATCTGGCGCTGCGGGCCCGAAGCACGCAACCAGCTTCTAAAAATGCTGCGCAAGGGCGATGTCAAATGCGAGCCGCGTGCGAAAGACCGCTACGGCCGCACCATCGCGAAATGCTCGGCGCGCGACATTCCAGACATTGCCGAAGCGATGGTCCGCCAGGGCTGGGCGATCAACGCGGCGCACGTCGGCGAAGGAAAATATGCTGCGGCCGAAGAAGAAGCGAAGAACGCCAAGCGCGGACTTTGGCAGGGCAAGTTCGACCGTCCGACGGTGTATCGCCTGCAGCACCCCCGCGAAGAGAAGAAATAGCGAAGCCGTCTATTAGTTTCGGTTCTCGAGCTTGTTCTTCGTACGCTGCGCGCGAATGGAATCGCGCTCCGACAAGACCTGCGCTTTTAATTTAAGAAGGCCCTGGCGCACTTCGTCGCGCGTTGGCGACTTCGAGGTAAACGGGTCCGGGTTCTTCGCGTCCCATTCGAGCGTGCGGTCGATTATTTTCATGAGTTGCGGGATATCGCCGAAAGCGTATTCGTTGATCGGCAACCCGACCGTCTGCATCAGGGATGAAAATAGCGCCGGCTCGCCTGAAGAGTCGAGTTGCGGCCTCGAAAGCAGATACGCCCGGTAGCGAATCTGCCCGACGTAAAGCCAGAACGTGGCGTCGTCGCGTTTGCCTTCATCGAATCTCTTGATGGCGAGAGCGAAATAGGCCACCGGATGCTTGGTCTCGATCCGGTCCTCGATCTGGGCGGCGGTCTGCTTGGTCCAATCGCTGGCACTCCCCTGCCCGAGGACATCCCCGGATATGCCAGCGGCCGCGAACGCAAACAGTATCAACGACAGTTTCAAAACGCGCATTGCACTTGTTTTCCTCGAATGGAACACGAATCCAATTCTACTTCGGCGGGCTCTGCCGCACCACCAAAAGGTGGGATCGTATCGGCAGGACTGCATTGTCCTGTTTGACGAACTCGCTGCTTGACGCGAGCGCACTTCCCCGGCGACCCTTGCGAGAACACCGTAAGGAGCTTCCCGACATGACCGATCTCTGGCGGCTGGACGCGACCGAACAGGCGCGGCTGATCCGGACCGGCGCGATTTCGAGCGTCGAACTGACGAAGGCGACGCTCGCGCGCGTGGATAGCGTCAATCCGAAGATCAACGCGATCGTCGATCTAATGGCGGATGACGCGCTGAAATCCGCGGCAAGCGCCGACAAGAAAACCAAAGCCGGCGAGCCGCTCGGTCTTCTCCATGGCGTGCCGGTCACGGTGAAGATCAATGTCGATTTCGCGGGTCGCGCCAACACCAACGGCGTTGTTGCCTACAAAGATAATGTCGGCAAGGAAGACAATCCGGTCGTCTCGAATATCCGCAAATCCGGCGCCGTCATCATCGGCCGCACCAACACGCCCGCGTTCTCGATGCGCTGGTTCACCGACAACGCGCTGCATGGCCGCACGCTCAATCCGTGGAACAAGGGTGTGACGCCCGGAGGCTCATCGGGCGGCGCATCCGCTTCGCTGATTACCGGCATGGGCGCGATCGGACACGGCAACGACATCGGCGGCTCGATCCGCTATCCAGCTTATGCCTGCGGTCTTCAGGGCGTGCGCCCGAGCTTCGGCCGCGTGCCGACGTTCAATCCGTCGCTGCCCTCCGAGCGCCCCCATGTCGCGCAATATGCCTCGATGCAGGGACCGCTCGCGCGTTCGATCCGCGATTTGCGGCTTTCGCTCGATGCGATGTCCGTTCGCGACATTCGCGATCCGTTGTGGATTCCGATGGCGCCGGTAAGCGTCCCGAATGCAGGACCGACCAAGGTAGCGCTGTTCGACGAGTGGGAAGACTGCAAGGCGGACCCGCAGGTTGCAGACGCGATGAAGAAGTCGGCGCAATGGCTCGAAGATGCAGGCTATGTGGTGGAGCGCGCAGCACCACCCTACTTCCGCGAAGCGACCACGCTCTGGCTGAGGTTGGTCCTGAACGAAGGCCGCTTCGGCATGGAGCAGGCGATCCAGCAGTTCGGCGACGACGCGATCAAGAAATCCTATTCCGCAAAAGACGGGCTAAGCCCGCAACTCGATTACGAGACCTTCGTGAAGGAGCTTGCCTTCCGCAGTAAATACCTTCGCGCGTGGAACGAGTTCTTCGAGAAGTATCCGGTGCTTTTGATGCCGTCATGCTGGAAGCAGCCCTTCCCGATCGACGCCGATCTGCACGGCGGCAATGCCTTTATGGACTTGGCCGACGCGCAGAGCCCGCAGCTTTCGACACCTATTCTCGGGCTTCCGGGTGTTGCGGTCTCGACCGGGCTCGCAGACGGCCTGCCGATGGGCGTGCAGCTTGTCACCGCGCGTTTCGAGGAAGCCAAAGCCTTCGACGCCGCCGAGGTGATCGAGGCCCGCGCGCCGAAGGTGGAAGTGATCGATCCGAAGTTTTAACTGAAGAAGGGGCGACTATGTTTACTATCGGGGCAATCGTTCTAGCAGTCCTGCTAGCTTTCTTTGCAGGCAGAGCAAATGACAAAGATCGACAGTCCTATGATTCAACTCCTACAGATCTTCAGAATTGGCTCTTAAATTTGCACATTAGGCAGGATCTCAAACTCATTTCGTTTTTGCTTATGGGCGTAATAGTAATGCTTGGTGTTGTAGCCGACCGTATTCGTTAGTCTTTTCTGGGAGTTATGTTGCCGCTTGATACTTCGACGAATCCTATGGCCAACCCTGCATCCAAACCCAGCGCTCTCGGGTTTATGCTTCATGCCCCAGGGAGGACATTCATGCGCTTTATATTGGCTACCTTAGTTACACTCGGCACGATTGCCGGAGCGGCGGCACAGACCAATTATGAAAGCTGGCCCGTGCTCAAGAACCCGTTTCCGAGCACTGGTGGCAACAATGTCATGATCGACAAATACGACCCGGTGGTCAGCGGCGGCAAATGCACGACCGACTTCACCGCGATCATCGAAGGCAAGCCCTACTACAACGAAGTCGTGTTCGATGCCGTACCTACCGCGGGCGGCATTCTCTGCACCAACGGCAAGTTCCGCGCGAAAGACGGCAGCGCCGAAGGAACAACGCCGTTCGAAGTGTTCATTAAGGACGGTGTCAAACGCGCGAAGCCGTGAACCCGGAACCTTCCAGCCTCGCGCGGGTTATCCGCCCGAATAGAAATTAAAACCGGAAGGGAAATCAGATGGGACGCGGTCTTCTTCTTTGGCTTATTGGCATTCCGCTACCGATCATCCTCGTGATCTGGCTGTTCGGCGGCTTGGGCTAAGCCACCTCTAACTTCGCGGCTGCCATCCCCCTCGCAGCCGCCTTCTAATGACCGGAGCTTCCCCCGCTCCGGTCATTTTATTTTGCGTCATTTCACGGTGACGGTATCGACCGGCGTGGTGCCGCGCCCCTTCAGATCGATTTTGATGAAGAGCCAGAGATCGACGATGGTCTTCGCAGCAATCAGAAGCACAAGCGGCGCAAGCGCCCCGTATTTCTGCGACAGCGCAGCACCTGCCAATATCACCACGTGCATGATGATGATGCGGGTATATAGCCCGCCGACGATCGCGCCCGCCTGCCTGCCCTCGAACGAATCCTGATCCACCAGCCGCTTCCAGAGCGGCAGCTTCGCCATCTCGATGACGAAAGCGATGCCGCGCCCGATGAAGGAAACCGCGAGCGGCAACAACAGGCCGTTTGCGATCACGATGCCGTTCCAGAACTCGTTCGGCATGGTCTGGAAGAAAGCTTCGCTCAACTGCGTGTTGCGGCCGGGCTTTCCGGAATAAAACGCCCAGAGAAAAATAAAGTGGCCGAGCATGAAGCCGGTCGAATGCACGAGAAAAAAGCAGAACATGAAGACCCGGCCGAGAACCTCGCCGAAGAAATTCTTCGCGAAGTCTCCACCGATCAGAATCCGCATCAAGGTCCAGAACGCGATAACGACGGTCTCGGCCCAATAGAGCATCAGGAGCACGAAGGTATTCCAGCCCCAGAACACGACGCCGATCAGCGGAATCAGGTTGGAGACCAGAACGATCATGACTGGAAGATAAAGTCCGATACCGGAGAACGGCTCAGGGTCGCGCGGCGTGCCGGGATGATTCTTGCTGCTCATGTTCTGCATCGGCGAAAACCGTAATTCCGCAGGGCGGGTCAGGATGAGGCGATTCGCGCCTGAAATTCACAGTTTCAGGCATGAGACCGATGACTGCGGCGTCAAAAAACTGTTAGCCTTATGTCATGTAAGCGATTCGCGAATGCGACGCTTCTCTCCACTCCTCCCGGCGTGGCGTAAAGAACTGAGGCGGCCTTCGGGCCGCCTCTTCTGTTTGTGGCGCTATTTCGCCCCTGACTTCTCTTTGATCACGGTCCAGAGCATCAGATAGATCAGCGCGCCGTTCAGGCAGTGCCAGACGAAGTGCGTGCCCAGCGGAAACTGCGCGCACACGCTCGGATCGACGATGCGGAAGCTCAAGGAAAGCGCGAACAGTGCGGCCGCGCAAAGATAAGCGCCGCCGACCCAGCGCATTTCACCGCCCTTCATGCGCAGAAGAATGCCGAGGATCACGAGTGCGCCGAGCACCGGGAAATAAAATCCTGAGTTATTGAGGAAACCCGGCGGCAACAGTCGCGGCAGCACACCGGCGACAGCAAGGAATACTGCAATCCATATTGTGGTTGCGACCACGCTCTGCCCGAGAAACCGCCGCAGCGTGTAAACGAGAAACGCCACGACGAAGATTCCAATCGGGATCGAATCCGCGAGCAGGCCCCATCGCGTCGCAAAAGTATGAAACAGCGACGAGCCGATGCCGACCAGCACCGCAAGCCCGATCAGCAGCAGGATGAAGCGGTCGCTTTTGCCTTCGCGTTTCCACAAGAAATAGGCGCCGGCGGCGGCGAGGAAGAAAGCGAGATTGCTGATTGCATTCACCGGCTCGGCCCAGAGCCCGGCGTGCAGCCGTTCGCAATAGAGATCGAGCGGATCGTTCAGAGCCATGCTGGAATTCCTGCTGCCTTGGACAAGCGCGCATATTGCCCGCGCAGAGGCCGATTTGCGAGTCGAGGCAGGCCATTATCCCGCGCGCCTCAGATACGGATTCCGCGCGTTCACGCGGCGACTGCGAAAACGTAAAATTATCGAGTCGAATGAATCGGATAGCGCGGATTTTGCGAGCTAATCCAGAGCTTCAGGCGGCGCTTGCGGCCTGCTCGGGTTGCGTGGTCTTGGCCGCATACATCGCTTCGATCAGCGCGATATAGGAGCTAGCAGGCAGCGGCGGCGCGAAAACATAGCCCTGCGCCTGATGCACGCCCTTGCGGCGCAGATACTCGACCTGATCGAAACTCTCGACGCCCTCGGCAATCACCTCCATGTTCATCGTGCGCGCAAGCTCAAGCAACGTCTCGATGATGGTCTGGGAATGCCGTTCGGTGTTGATCGCATCTATGAAGAGTTTGTCGATCTTAATCGTATCGACGCCGAGCTTCATCAGATACGACAGACCGCCGTGGCCGGTTCCCACGTCGTCGATGGCCACGCGAATGCCGAGCTTCTGCAGCCGCTCGATAATATTGCGGGCGAGATCGAGGTCCGGCAGCGGCTCGCGCTCGGTCACCTCGAGCACGATCTGCGAAAGACTGATCTGCGAATTCGTGAAAATCGTCTTCAGCTCTTCGATGATCGAGTCGTTCGCGAAATGACCGGCATAGAGATTGAACGCGATGTTGATCTGCGGCCGGCTTATATGCACGGCCCCTACTTCGACGCAGGCGCGCTTCATCAATGCGCGCGTCATCGGATAGATGAGGCCTGAGCGCTCCGCGAGCGGGATGAAATTTGCGGGCGACACCATGGTCCCGTCCGGGCGGCGCCACCGCGCCAGCACTTCCGCGCCGACGATCTTGCCGGTCGAGATGTCGATCGTGGGCTGGAAGAACGGGACGATCTCGCCGTTTTCGATTGCTTCGCGGAATTGCACCAACGGGTCGCTGCGGTTGCGGCGGAAATAGAGTGCAACGAATGCAAAAATCAGAATCGTAACGAGCGCCGAACCGATGCGGCCGACGACCATCAGGTCGCGGTACTCCTCGGTGAGCGTTGCGCGGGTCCGCTCGACCACGACTGAGATGGGAAAGCGCTCCGATTTCAGATGCACGCCGAGCGTGCGGGTGTGATCGATGCTGAGACCTTCATCCCCGATCGGGCGGGCGGCCACGATTTCGGAGTTGTCGAGCGCTAGCCGCAGGCTGCGGCCGTTCTGGAAATTGTCGTCGATGGTATCCGGCACCAGAAAATCCGCTGGGATCAGCGCGCCCAGCGGCTTCGCGTTCTTGCGGTCGAGCCGGAGCCGGAGCGCGCGGTCGTTGCGGTCGCGGAAGCGGATCAACGAGAGTTCAAAACGCTTGTCCGCCAGCAATAATTCGCGCGATACCGCGCGCGGCTCGCCGCCGTCGCCGAAATTGGTGCAGGTGGTAAGGCCGCTTTCGTCCAGTACCGCGATTTCCTTGATCGGAGTCGAGGCGCTCGTGGCCTTGCGCATGATCTCAAGCGATCTCTGATCGCAGCCTTCAACCACCGAAGAAAGGTCGACGAGGGTCGCCATCGCGCTATCGAGGCGGATTTCGGCAAGGCCGAGCGCGCTGCGCGCTTGCGACTCAAGCTTCGCGCGCGCGCTGCGTTCGACGTAGCCGCTAAGATTGAATTCGACCAGCAAAGTAGGCACACAGGCGACCGCAGCGCCGCCCAGCACAACCCCTGCCCACCATGCCTTCGATTTGCGCACGCAATCCGACCTTGACCGCCCGGTTCCGAACATAAGAACAATGTGCGGATTAAGGTTGCGTTAACGATCAGAAGTGCCGCGATCAGCGGGCTTTGGCGGCAGCGACCGCGGCCCACTTCTTATAAGTATAGCGCGCCTGATAGCTAGCGACGCGCAGGCCGGTAGCGCCATCGAGAAAACCGAGTTGCAGGACGAAGCTCCGCAGATAAGCGGCGGCACCCCTGAGCAGCGCTTCCGGGGCGCTAGCGCTTCGGCCCTGTGCGAGCAGTTCTTGGGACGCGATTTGCGCGTAGCGCTCGATCTTGCCGTTCGCATCCTCGGCACTGACGATGGTGTTGTGCTCGATCGGATTCTTGAGTGTGCGTACCTCGCCCTCGACGATCACGCTTTCATGGACGAGGTTATTGTTGAAGCGTCCGCGATCGCGGCGATAGAGACGGAGTACATGATCCGGCCACCAGCCGCCGAAGCGAACAATATGCCCGCAGAAACGGTTACGGCGCGGCATCCGGTAGCCTAGCGCAGCCGAAGAATCTTCCAGCACGGCTTTTATTTCCGCGATCAGGCCTTCTTCCATCCACTCGTCGGAATCGAGCGACAGAATCCAGTCGCCGCTGGCCGCGTCCTGTGCGCGGCTCTTCTGCGGGCCGAAGCCCGGCCAGTCTTTCGGCTCGAGAATTTTCGCACCGAAGCCGCGCGCGATCTCCAGCGTGCGATCCGTGCTGCCGCTATCGACCACGACGATCTCATCCGCGATACCCGCCGCCGAGCGCAAACAGCGCTCGATCGAGGCTTCCTCGTTTTTGGTGATAACAATGAGGGAAAGACGCGGCATATCGGTTTCGTTGCGAAGACAGACCGTTTCGGGCTATCTGAGGCGAGCCTGTTTCAAAGCGGCGAACAGCTCGTTTCATCGAAGAAGCACGATATGCCGCAGCCCGGTTCGCCCGTCCAGCCCGTGACAAAGCTCCCGAAACTCGCATTCGTGCGCCAGAAATTCTCCCGCTTCGGCGGCGGAGAGCTAATTCTAGACCGCACTATTCAAACGCTCCTGAAGCGCGGGGCCGCAATTTCGATCATCGCGCGCGAATGGCAGCCACAGCAAGGACTCGAATTCCAGCGTTGCGATCCATCACGCTCGCCGCGCGCGAGCCGCGACTCGCGCTTTGCCAAAGCTGCCTGTTCGATCATTGCGGGAATGCCGGATACGCTCGTGCAATCGCATGAACGGCTTGCCTGCTGCGACATTTATCGCGCCGGCGACGGCGTTCACGCCGCTTATCTCGCACATCGTGCGCGCGGCATGGGCCCGCTGAAGCGGCTGTTTCAGAATATAAGCGGCTATCACCGCAATGTCGTGCGGCTGGAGCGCGAGATGTTCGCAAGCCCGCGGCTAAAAGCCGTAATCGTGAACTCCGAGATGGTTGCCGATGAGATTGTCGCGCATTTTTCCTATCCGCGTGAACGTATTCACCTCATCCCGAACGGAATCGAGCTTTCGAAATTCGAGGCGAGCGCTCTGAACACTTTGCGCGAAGAGTCTCTCAAGAAACTTGATGTTGTTGCCGGGAAAAAGATTCTGGTCACGATCGGCTCCGGCTATGAACGAAAAGGTGTCGCGCAATCGATAGAGGCCCTCGCACGCAGCAAGAGCGGCGCGATGCTTCTTGTAATCGGCAGCGAAAAGCGGGTGTCGCGCTATGAAGGTCTCGCGGAGCGTATGGGTATTCGCAACGATGTGGTTTTTCTCGGCCGGCAGGAGAACGTGCTGCCTTATCTTGCCGTCGCAGACGCGATGATTTTGCCTTCGGTTTACGATCCCTTCCCTTCGGCGGCGCTGGAAGGCTTTGCTGCGGGATTGCCGGTGATTACTTCCGAAGGCTGCGGCGCGCGGGATATCGCAAGAGAACTCGACCGCGGGCTCGTACGAGATGCGAACGACACTGCCGGGCTCGCTGCCGCGATTTCGATTGCGCTCGCGCTCACTGAGAAAGCAGATACAAGAGAGCGCGCACGCGCGATTGCCGCACGCTTCGACATGGACCGCATGGCCGAACAGATGCTTGCGCTGTATGAGCAGGTCGAACAAGAAAAAGCTGTTTAAGAAATGAGAATTCTTCACACTGAAAGTTCGGTCGGCTGGGGCGGACAGGAAATCCGCATCTTAGATGAAAGCGCCGGGCTGATTGCGCGCGGACATGAGGTTGCGATCGTGGCTCCCGCGGAGGCGCAGATTGCGCTCGCAGCACCAGCGCGAGGCATTCCCTATTTTCCTGCGCCCATCTTCAATCGAAACTTTCGTGCGATCCGCGAGCTTCGAAAAGTAATTACGGAATTCAAACCGGATGTAGTCGTCACGCACAGTTCGACCGATAGCTGGATCAGTGCGCTCGCAACCGGCTTTGGCAGAAAGATTCCGATTGTGCGCGTGCGCCATCTTGGAGCGCCGGTACGCTCAAGCGTAACAAGCAGATTCATTTACAAAACCGTTCCGACACTTGTCGTCGGCACGGGTCACGCCGTGCGCGAAATGCTGATCAGGAATGTCGGTCTCGATCCCGCGCGCGTGTTCTCGATTCCCACCGGAACGGATACCGAGAAATTCGCGCCACGCGATCGCACACAAGCGCGACTAGGCAGCCCCTACTCCGCGGGCGACCGCGTCGCCGGCATCGTCGCGACGCTGCGTATGGGCAAAGGCGTTCCGTATCTCCTGGCCGCCGCGATGCGGCCAGAACTGCGCGACGTCAAATTACTTGTCGTCGGCGACGGTCCACAGCTTGAAAACCTGCAACGCGAAGCTACCGAAATCGGTGTCGCCGGCCGCGTGCATTTCACCGGGCGCCAGGAAGACGTGACCAAGTGGCTGAACATGATGGATGTCTTCGTGTTGCCGTCGATCGTGGACGAAGGCGTGCCGCAGGCGCTCTCACAGGCCATGTCGAGCGCGCTTCCGGTCGTGACAACGCGATCCGGCGCGATTGTCGAACTCGTCCGCGACGGTGAAACCGGGTTGTTCGTGCCGAAGGAAGATGCGGCAGCACTCGCCACCGCAATCAAGCGCGTGCTCGACGATCCTGCACTTGGCACGCGACTCGGTACCGCGTCGCGCGCGCATATCGAAGCGGGCTATACGCGAAAAAAGATGCTCGACGATATGGAATCGTTGTTGATGCGCGCAGCCGCGCGCGGATAGCGAATTACGGCCGCCAGAGCGTGATGCCAGCAGGCTTCTTTGCCCGGTCCAGCACGCCCTTCAGATCGAGCACGATGCCGCTGTCGCCGCCGAGTGCCTGCTTCACGGTTGCCCAGCTATCTTCGCGAAACTCTTTGTGCGCGACCGCGAATATCACGGCCTCGGCCGGGTTCAGCTCGCCAAGCGTAACCAGTTCGACATCGTGTTCATGACGAGCAAGCTCTGTGTCCGCGACTGGGTCGCAAACCGTGACGATTGCGCCGCCCGCCTTCAGCGTGCGGACGAGATCGGCGACCTTTGAATTGCGCACGTCCGGCACGTTCTCCTTGAACGTCATGCCGAGAATGTTCACGCGCTTCTGCGGAGAATTCGTGCTCAGGAGAAGCCGCATACACTCCTGCGCCACTACCTGCGAGAAACCGTCATTGATACGGCGGCCCGCCAGGATGATTTCCGGGTGATAGCGCGCGATTTCCGCGCGGTGCGTCAGATAATACGGATCTACGCCGATGCAGTGGCCGCCGACAAGACCCGGCGTGAAGGGCAGGAAATTCCACTTGGTGTTCGCTGCGGATAGCACGTCCAGCGTATCGATATCGAGTTTGCGGAAGAGCGAGGACAGTTCGTTCATGAAAGCGACGTTGAGATCGCGCTGCGTGTTCTCAATCACCTTCGCGGCTTCCGCGACCTTGATCGAAGGCGCGCGATGAATGCCCGCGGTCACGACGGAACCGTAAACGTCCGCGACAATGCCGA
This sequence comes from Rhizobiales bacterium Ga0077548, assembly GCA_001464215.1. Lineage (GTDB taxonomy): Bacteria > Pseudomonadota > Alphaproteobacteria > Rhizobiales > Xanthobacteraceae. The sequence goes on from LNEZ01000061.1 coordinate 17,215, forward strand.
GGCTTTCGGCGTCCTGTGCGGAAACGACCTTGATGATGGTCTCGAAACGATGCTTGGCGTCGCCCGGATTGATGCGCTCCGGCGAATAGCCGAGCTTGAAATCCTTGCCGCCTTTCAGGCCTGACTTACTCTCCAGAATCGGCAGACAGACTTCTTCTGTGGCGCCCGGATAGACCGTCGATTCATAGACGACGATGTCGCCTTTCTTGAGCGCACTACCCACCGTCTCGCTCGCGGAGACGACGGCGCGCAAATCCGGACGATTTGCGATGTCGATCGGCGTCGGCACCGTCACGATGAAGAAGTCGGCGGCTTTCAGGTCGGCAGCGACGTTCGTGATCTTCAGCCTGGGATTTTTCAGCTCCGCCGTATCGACTTCCTTGGTCCGGTCCTTGCCCGCGCGCAGCTCGTCAACGCGACCAGCATCGATGTCGAAGCCGATTACTTCCGAGCCGCCGCGCGAGAACGCAACAGCGACCGGCAAGCCGACATAGCCGAGACCGATGACTGCAATTTTCCGGCTATGCATGGCGCGGTCGCGCTCCAGCGCTTCGAGCTATTTGTTATCCGGCAGCGAGAGCCGGATATGCAGTTCACGAAGCTGCTTGGTCGTCACTTCCGAAGGCGCGCCCATCAGCAAGTCTTCGGCACGCTGGTTCATCGGGAACGGCACCACTTCGCGCAGATTCTCCTCGCCGCACAGAAGCATGACGATGCGGTCCACGCCCGGCGCAATGCCGCCGTGCGGCGGCGCGCCGTAAGACAATGCGCGCAACATACCGCCGAACTTCGCTTCCAGCACATCCTCGCCATAGCCCGCGATCGCAAAAGCCTTTTTCATCACTTCCGGACGATGGTTACGGATCGCGCCCGACGACAATTCGATGCCGTTGCAGACGATGTCGTATTGGATCGCCTTCATGCCGAGGATTTTGTCCTTGTCGCCGTTGTCGAGCTTCAGGAATTCCTCGTGATCCATGTTCGGCATGGAGAACGGGTTGTGCGAGAAGTCGATCTTCTTTTCTTCCTCGCTCCACTCGAACATCGGGAAATCGACAATCCAGCAGAAGTCGAAGCGGTCTTTTGCGACGAGATTGAGTTCTTCGCCGACCTTCGTGCGCGCAGGCCCCGCGAACTTCACGAAATCCTTCGGCTTGCCGGCGACGAAGAAGACGGCGTCACCGCCCCCGAGTCCAAGCTGGTAACGCAGTGCCTCAGTTCCGTTCTCGCCGAGATTTTTGGCGATGGGTCCTGCGCCCTCGAAGTAATCGTTGCTATCGGCAACTAACACATCATCAACTGAGTACCAGAAGGCCTTTACGGACTTACCTTCGGCCAACTGAAGTCGCACTTGATCGTTGAGCACTTGTTGTTCAGCGATTTGGAAAAGGGGATGGTCAAGATTGCCTCTCGCCTCCTCAGGCAGAGGCGTCCGACGCCAGAAAATATAACCAAGACCCTTCTGCCCTTCGCCCTGCGCCCATGAATTCATGCGGTCGCAGAACGCGCGGTTGCCGCCCTTTGGCGCAGGAATCGCCCAAACTTCTACAGATGGATCATTCTCAATCATCTGAGCGAAAATCTTGAAGCCCGAACCCGCGAAGTGCGAAGTCACGTTCTGCATTTCGATCGGGTTGCGAAGGTCAGGCTTGTCGGTGCCGTATTTCTTCAGCGCTTCCGCATACGGAATCATCGGAAACTTCTTTGTAACCGGCTTGCCGTTCGCGAATTCCTCGAACACGCCGCGCATCACCGGCTCGACCGCGTCAAATACGTCTTGCTGCGTGACAAAGCTCATCTCGATATCGAGCTGATAGAATTCGCCGGGCGAACGATCGGCACGCGCGTCTTCGTCGCGGAAGCAAGGCGCGATCTGGAAATAGCGGTCGAAGCCCGAAATCATCAAAAGCTGTTTGAACTGCTGCGGCGCCTGCGGCAGCGCGTAGAACTTGCCGGGATGCAGCCGCGACGGCACGAGGAAGTCGCGCGCGCCCTCCGGCGATGACGCGGTCAAGATCGGCGTCTGGAATTCGAAGAAGCCCTGCTCCTTCATGCGGCGGCGAAGAGAGTCGATGATCTGCCCGCGCTTCATGATGTTGTTGTGGATGCGGTCGCGGCGCAGGTCGAGGAAGCGATATTTCAGGCGCAGCTCTTCGGGATATTCCGCGTCGCCAAACACCGGCACCGGCAATTCGCCGGCCGCACCCAAGACTTCGATCTCGGTCGCGAACAGTTCGACTTCGCCAGTGGGGAGGTCCTTGTTGTCGGTGCCCTCGGGGCGCTTCCGCAACTTGCCATCCACGCGGATCACCCACTCGGAGCGCAGCTTCTCGGCGATCTTGAACGCGGGGCTGTCGGGGTCGGCTACGACCTGTGTCACGCCATAGTGGTCGCGCAGATCGATGAAGAGCAGGCCGCCGTGGTCGCGGATGCGGTGGCACCAGCCCGAGAGCCGGACGGTTTCGCCGATATGCGAGGCGCGGAGCGCGCCGCAGTTATGGGAGCGGTAGCGATGCATGAGGTCTGGATTCGCCTTTGAAATCGCGGGGAAAAGCGCATGGGGGGCCATGCTTGTCAAGGAAATCGCCCCTCTCCGTCAGAGAGGCAGTTTGGTGCCCTGTTTTAGCGTCTCCAGCACCACGTTCGAGCGGACGCGCTCGACGGACTCGTGCGGGAGCAGCACCTGGTTCACGAGGCGGCCAAGGGCGGCCAAATCCTCGACCACGACCTTCATTAGATAGTCGGCGTCGCCAGTAAGCGCATGGGCCTCGAGGATTTCAGGCGTGCGGGCGACCAGATCGCGAAAGCGTTTGGCGTTCTGGCCGGAATGGGTGGCGAGAGTCACCTGCACATAGACCGTTACGGTGAGGCCGACGCGCGTGGGCTCGATTTCGGCGCGGTAGCCCTTAATCACCCCTGCCTCCTCCAGCCGCGTCCTGCGCCGCGAGCTTTGCGATGCGGAGAGACGGACGCGTTCGGCAAGTTCGGCGTTGGTCAGCGCGCCGTTTTCCTGCAGAGCGGTAAGGATCGCGAGGTCTTGCGCGTCCAGAGCGACGGTTTCTTGCATTGAACAATCTCTTTATGCGCGTTTCGTGCGTTTACTGGCTGTAGAACGCCTCAAATGACCGCCTTTTGCAAGAACTTCCTGCAATTCTGTGCGTTAAATCAGGGAATCGTAGGAGGAATGCATCATGGGTCCCTTCCCGCACGACGCCGAGCCCGCCGAGATTTCGAAGCACAATCCGATGGGCACCGACGGCTTCGAGTTCGTCGAATACGCACACCCCGAACCCGAAAAGCTGCATCAGCTTTTCAAGCTCATGGGCTTCACGCCGACCGCGAAACACAAGACAAAAAAGATCACGGTCTATCAGCAGGGCAATGTCAGCTATCTCGTGAACGAGGAGCCGGGTTCGCACGGCTTCAATTTTGTTTCCAAGCATGGCCCCTGCGCGCCCTCGATGGCGTTTCGCGTTGTCGATGCGAACCATGCGTTCAAGCGCGCAATCGAAATGGGTGCTGAAGCGGCCGACCCGAAGGACGGCGCGAAGTCGTTAGAGGTTCCCGCGATCAAAGGCATCGGCGGATCGCTGTTGTATTTCGTCGAGCGCTACGGCGAGAAAGGTAGCGCCTACGACGTAGAGTTCGAGTGGCTGGGTGCGCCTAATCCCAAGCCGGAAGGCGTCGGGCTCTATTATCTCGATCACCTCACCCACAACGTGCAGCGCGGACGCATGGATGTGTGGGCCGGATTTTACGAGCGGCTGTTCAACTTCAAGCAGATCCGCTTCTTCGACATCGAAGGCAAGCTGACGGGTTTGTTCTCTAAAGCGCTGACCAGCCCGGACGGAAAAATCCGCATCCCGATCAACGAAAGCGCCGACGCAAAATCGCAGATCGAGGAATACCTTCACGCCTATAACGGCGAAGGCATTCAGCACATCGCCTGCGGTTCGAAGAATATTTACAAGACAATCGAGAGGCTGCGCGCGGACGGGCTGAAGTTCATGCCGGCGCCACCGAAGACTTACTTTGAAAAAGTCGATGGCCGCGTGCCGGGCCACGGCGAGGACTTAAAGCGCCTGGAGAAGAACGGGATTCTCATCGACGGCGAAGGCGTGGTCGACGGACGCGAAACGAAAGTGCTTTTGCAAATCTTCTCGTCGAACGCGATCGGCCCGATCTTCTTCGAATTCATCGAGCGCAAGGGCGACGACGGTTTCGGCGAAGGCAACTTCCGCGCCCTCTTCGAGAGCATCGAAGAAGATCAAATCAGGCGCGGTGTGCTGAAAGACGACGCGGCTTGATTGCTGCCTCATGGTGAGGAGCGCCGCAGGCGCGTCTCGAACCATGATGCGTTCATCTCCATCCTTCGAGACGCCGCGCTGCGCGCGGCTCCTCAGGATGAGGGAACGATTACCGCCGTCTGAAGTTCGGCTTGCGCTGCGCGCCCGGCGCCATGGCCGGAGCGTCGCCCTTGTGGCGGAACGAGATGCGGCCGCGGCCGAGGTCGTAAGGCGACATCTCGACGGTGACGCGGTCGCCTTCCAGCGTGCGGATGCGATGCTTTTTCATCTTGCCCGCCGCGTACGCCAGAATGACGTGCTCGTTGTCGAGCTTCACGCGGTAGTTGCCGTCCGGAAGCACTTCCGTGACGACGCCTTCGAATTCGATGAGATCTTCTTTCGCCATGCGTTTCCTTATTGTTGCGCGGGGCGGGACTGGCGGTCGCCGCGGCGCTTCGGTTTGCGGTCCATGAAGGCGACGCCGGTCAATTGACCGCCGTTTTCGGCCTTCGGCTGAGTTTGGTTACGGTTGTTGTTGTGCTGCCGGTGTTCCGGCTTGGAATGCTTCTCCGGGCGCTGGGAGCGATGCTCCGGACGACCCTCGTGCTTGCGCTCGCCTTGAGGACGCGGTGCGCGGTGGTCCGCACGCTGCTCGTGCTTGCGTTCGCCGTTGTGCTGCGGGCGCGGTGCGCGGTTGTCGGCGTGCTGCTCGTGCTTGCCTTCGCCGTTATGCTGCGGCCGCTGGTCGTTGCGCGGGCCCTGCCCGCGATGCGGATTATTGCCGCGCCGATGACGCTTCGGACCTTGGCGGTTATTGCGGCCGCCACGGTTCTCGCCTTTGGGCTCACCCAATGACGGGTTCAGACGGCGATCCGTTGACGGGATCGACATCTTCACCAGCCGTTCGATGTCGCGAAGGAACGCGCGTTCGTCGTTCGCGACGAACGAAATCGCAATGCCTTCGGCGCCGGCGCGCGCGGTGCGGCCGATGCGATGGACGTAGCTTTCCGGCAAATTCGGCGTATCAAAATTGATCACGTGGCTCACGCCATCGACGTCGATACCGCGTGCGGCAATGTCGGTCGCAACCAGAATGCGGGCCTTGCCAGAGCGAAACATGGCAAGTGCGCGTTCTCTTTGATTTTGCGATTTGTTACCGTGGATCGCCTGCGCGGCGATTCCCGCGTTCTCAAGCGACTTCACGACCTTGTCGGCGCCGTGCTTGGTGCGCGTGAAGACCAGCGCGCGGTCGATCGGTTCCGCCTTGAGAAGCTCAACCAGCAAACCGGTCTTGCCGTTCTTCTCGATCAGAATGACACGCTGTTCGACCTTGTCGGCGGTCTTTGCGACCGGCGTCACGGCGACACGCACCGGCTCGTTCAGGAATTGGGAAACGAGATGCTCGATTTCGCTCGGCATGGTGGCCGAGAAGAACAGCGTCTGGCGTTGCTTCGGCAGTTTCGCCGCGATTTTGCGGATGTCGCCGATGAAGCCCATGTCCAGCATACGGTCGGCTTCATCGAGCACGAAGATTTCGATGCGGTCGAGACGGAACGCATTCGAGTTCACGAGGTCGAGCAGGCGGCCAGGCGTCGCTACCAGAATGTCGACGCCGTTCGCGAGCGCCCTGATCTGCTTGCCGATCGGCACGCCGCCGATGGCGAGCGTGGTCGAAAGCCGCAGATGGCGGCCATAAGTGCGGAAGCTCTCGACGATCTGGCCGGAGAGTTCGCGCGTCGGCGACAGCACGAGAATGCGCGCGGATTTGCGCTCGAGCTTGCCGCGGTTCTTCGCAAGATGATTGAGGATGGGAAGCGCGAACGCGGCGGTCTTGCCGGTGCCGGTCTGCGCGATGCCGACAAGATCGCGGCCCGAAACGACGGGCGGGATGGCTTGCGACTGAATGGGTGTGGGAGTGGTGTAATTCTCGTCGGCCAGCGCCCGGTTGATCGGATCGGCAAGGCCAAGTTCTGAAAAGGAGTTCAACTTCATTCTTTCTAACAGGCGACGAGCGGCCTCCACCCGGTGGGGCGGAATCCGCGAATCGCGGGGGTTGGTAGACACCCCGCGTGGCATGGGAAGTCAGGAAAATCGTTCTGATAAGGACGGGCGGTAAGCCTGCTTTGGCTTCGTCACGCGGCCCGTGTAAGTCCTTAGATAGCGCCCATGTGGCTTATTCGCGGCGATTTTACAAGGGCTCACAGGGATTTATGTTTAGCGTCTGCTGAAGGCTCAAGAAGAATGTCGCAATCCGCCGCCGATCTGACCGTGGCCTCGCTCCTCGCCCACGGGATTAACACCCTCTACGCGCTCCCCGGCGTCCATAACGACCACTTCTTCGACGCCGTGTTCCGCGCAGGAGACAAAATCCGCACCGTGCATTCGCGTCACGAGCAGGGCGCGGCTTACATGGCGCTGGGGGCGGCACTCGCTACCAACAAGCCCCAGCCTTATGCGGTCGTGCCGGGACCGGGTCTCCTGAATACCTCGGCCGCGCTGCTGACCGCTTACTCGATGAACGCGCCGGTGCTTGCGCTGATCGGACAGATTCCCGACGGCGATATCGGCAAGGGGCTTTCGCATCTTCACGAGATAAAAGATCAAGCCGGCATTATCGCGCGGCTTGTAGATTTCTCCGCGCGCGTGAAGAAGCCGGAGGAAGCGTCAGCGCTCATCGCACAAGCGATTCAGTCTTTGTATTCGAACCGCCCCGGCCCCGCCGCGCTCGAATGCGCGATCGATATGTGGGGAAGAAAAAGCGCGGACGAGAACATCGTAGCGCCGCTCTCCGCGCAACAACCGGCGCTCGACGAAGATGCGATCAAGGATGCCGCCAAACGTCTCGCAAACTCGAAACGTCCGCTCATTATCTGCGGCGGCGGCGCACAGGGTGCGTCCGAAGAAATAACGAAACTGTCTGAGATGTTGCAGGCGCCCGTGCTGGGCTATCGGCGCGGGCGCGGCGTGCTCTCCTCGAAGTCGCCTTTCAGCGTGACGCTGCCGCTTGGCCGCGAACTCTGGGGCGAAGCCGATGTCGCGCTCGGCATTGGCACGCATATGCTCTACCCGATGATGCATTGGGGCATGGACGACAACATTCAGGTTATTCGTGTCGATGCCGATAAAGATGAGCCCGCGCGCATTCGGCAGCCCGCGGTCTCGCTGATCGGTGACGCGCAACCCATACTGCGGCGCTTAATTGAAGTGCTTCCTTCTTTCCTCTCGAAACGCGATACGCGCAGCGATGAAATGCGCGAGCGCCACGCGAAGATGAATAAGCGCTTTGAAAAGATTTCACCGCAGAAAGCGTTTCTCGATGCGATCCGCGACGAGTGATGGGCTTCGCCGCGCGCCTTATGTTCCCTGTTTACAAGCCGCGCACGTTTCTATCGCCCGGCTATCAGGACAATCTCGGCTGGGGCTTTGCGACCGCGCTCGGCGCACAGGATGCGCGGCGCGAAGTGCCGGTCGTCTCGATCAACGGCGACGGCGGCTTCATGTACACCGCGAACGAGCTTGCGACTGCGATGCGTCACAAAATACCGCTCACCGCCATCGTGTTCTCCGACGGCTCGTTCGGCAACGTGCGCCGCATACAAGAAGAGCAATTCGGCAACCGGCTGATCGCGAGCGATCTCGCAAACCCCGACTTCGTGAAATTCGCGGAGAGCTTCGGGGCGGCTGCCGAACGCGCACGAAGCGCAGAGGAGCTTCGCGTTAGCCTCCGGCGCGCTTTCAAGCGCCGCGAAATGCCAACGCTGATCGACGTGCCGGTCGGGCCGATGCCGAGCCCCTGGGAATTCATCCTGATGCCGAAGAACCGCGGCGTGTGACATTCAAGCGGGTTTACGACGCTTCTTCCGGCCGCTATCAGAACGCCATGGATTTGATTACGACCACCGCCGCGCTGAACGCGGCTTGCGAGCGGCTTTCGAAACATCCTTTCGTCACCGTCGATACCGAGTTTCTGCGCGAGACCACGTTCTGGCCGAAGCTCTGCGTCGTGCAACTCGCCTCCCCCGACGAAGCCGTCGTTGTTGACACACTCGCTGACGGAATCGATCTCGCCCCCTTCTTCACGCTGATGAACAACGAAAAAGTGATGAAGGTTTTTCACGCGGCCAGGCAGGACATCGAAATCGTCTGGCACCGTGCGAAGATCATTCCGCATCCCGTGTTCGACAGCCAGGTCGCGGCCATGGTGCTCGGCTATGGCGACTCGATTTCCTATGACCAGCTCGTGCAGCGCACGACCGGCGGACAGATCGACAAGTCCTCGCGCTTCACCGACTGGGCGCGGCGTCCGCTGACGCAACAGCAGATCACCTATGCCGTCGCCGATGTTACGCACCTTCGCGACATTTATCTGAAACTTAAAGCCGACCTCGAAGCCAGGAACCGAACCAGTTGGCTCGAGAGCGAGATGCAAATCCTCACCTCGCCTTCGACTTACGAGCAGCATCCCGAGAATGCCTGGCAGCGGCTGAAGACCCGTGTGCGCAAGCCGAAGGAAATCGCGGTGCTCATGGAAGTCGCGGCATGGCGCGAGCGCGAAGCGCAGTCGCGCGACGTTCCGCGCGGAAGAATCATCAAGGACGATGTGATCGGCGAGATAGCAATCCAGCAGCCGAAGACCGCCGAAGCGCTCGGCCAGTTGCGTTCGATCCCGAAAGGCTTCGAGCGCTCGCGATCCGGCGAAGGGATTCTTTCGGCGATCCAGGCCGGACTTGCGCGCGATCCGGAGACGCTGCCGAAATTCGAGCGCTACAAGCCGCTCTCAAACGGCGCGTCCGCGACCGTCGAGTTGTTGCGCGTGTTGCTACGCATGACCGCGGAAGAAAACGGCGTCGCTGCGCGGGTGATCGCAAGCTCCGACGATCTCGAAGCGATTGCGCTCGACGACAATGCGGATATCGAAGCGCTCAAGGGTTGGCGGCGCGAATTGTTCGGCGAACAGGCGCTGAAGCTGAAACACGGCGCGGTTTCGCTCGCCATCGAAAACGGCCGCGTGGTCGCAAAATCGAACTAAGCCGTCACGATCTGATATTGCCGGCCGATCAATTTTCCGAGCTGACGCACGCGATTATTCAGCCGTCCGCTCGCGAGTGCCGCGAGTTCGCCCGAGAGCTGCAATTTCAGAACGCCGCTCTCCACCATCATCGGCGAGCGCGGCAGCACGCCCGGCATCGAGGCGCTCGCGACATAGGCAACCCGCATCACGGCGCCAAGAATACGAGCGCGGTCGAGCAACCGCGTCGTCGCGATTTCGCGGATGCGCGGCGACAGATCGTCGTCGTTCAGGCCCGCGTAACGATAGAACACGGCAAGCGCGAGAAACGCGCGGCCCGGATGGTCGATGCCGGAGAACGCGCCGTTGGAAATAATGTTCAGGCTCTGCTCGCCGCGATAATCCGGATGTGCGCGCCAGCCGATATCGGCAAGCAAGCATCCGGCGTGGCGCAGCCGCATTTCCTCCGGCGTTTCGTCGATGCCGGTGCTCTCCATGAACTTGTCGGTCCAGGAAATCAGTTCCTCGCCGTGCTCCGGCGAGCGCGAGCGCAGGAAGTTGAACTCGCGCGCCGCTTCCATCAGCGGGTCCAGCTTGCGCTCGGCTTCATCAAGCTGCTCGTAAAGTAAGCCTTCGCGCACGCCGAGCGCGGACACGATGATCGACGCGGGCTTGCCGATCTTCACGATCTGCTCAAGCACCAGCGAGCCGTAAGCCAAGAGCGGCCGCCGCGCCTCGGCAATCACTTCGATACGCGAGAGCGTTTCGGGATCGACGCGATGGAGCAAGCTCGAAAATTCCATCGCCTCTTTCGCGGGGATCGAATAGCCATGCATCACGTGAAGCGGATAGCCTTTCTGCATCATGTGCAGTCGTGCGATCGCGCGCCAGGTGCCGCCGACGGCATAGAAGGTGCGGCCCTTCAAGGCGCTCAACAGCGGTTCGTTCTCTAACTTGTCGCGGACGATTTTTTCGGCGGCCTTGATCGAGCGGGCCGACGCGTCCAGGAGCGAGAGGCTCCCGAGCGGCATGGTGATGCCCTCGCCGATCGTCTCGCCTTTCATGTCGACGAGCTCGAGCGAGCCGCCGCCGAGATCGCCGATCACGCCATCGATGTCGCTTGTGCCGGAAAGCACGCCGAAGGCTGCTAGTCTCGCTTCGCGGTCGCCTGAAAGCAGTTCGATTTCGCAGCGGCAGATTTTCTTCGCGCGCTCGATGAATTCCGGGCCGTCGCTCGCATCGCGCACAGCCGCCGTTGCAATCGCAATCGCGTCGCCGACCTGCATCACGTCGCATAGCGCCCGGAAGCGAGAGAGAGCGGCCAACGCCTTCTCGACCGCTTCAGGCGCGAGCCTGCCTTTGGTCGCGACTTCGCGGCCCAAGCCGCAGAGCGCCTTTTCGTTGAACAGCGGTGTCAGGTTGCGGCTCAGGCGCTCATAGACAACGAGGCGGACCGAGTTGGAACCGATGTCGAAGACGGCAATCGGCTTGCTCGCGGGCAATCGCCCCGGCGCCTCAATTGGATTGCTTTGCCCGTTCCGTTTTACGGACGAGACTACGCGGAGAAGAGTCTTTGAGAGATTTGCCACGTCCCGAAAGGCTCGGATTGGTCATGAAATATTGATGGGCGTTGAACGATTCTTCGCCCTCACCAAGCCTTATGCGTTCCGAGCTACCGTCGGGCAAGACCCGCCAGCTTTGCTCGTTATCCTTGAGGTTTGCGACCATGATTTGGTCGAGCACCTGCTGGTGCACGGTCGGATTGAGAATCGGAACCAGCGTTTCGACCCGGCGGTCGAGGTTCCGCGGCATCAGATCGGCGGATGCGATGTAAACGGCGGCTTTGCGGTGCGGCAGGCCGTGGCCCATGCCGAAGCAGAAAATGCGGCTGTGCTCGAGGAATCGGCCGACGATGGATTTGACGCGGATGTTTTCCGAGAGGCCCGCGACGCCCGGACGCAGGCAGCAGATGCCGCGCACGACAAGATCGATCTCGACGCCCGCCCGGCTTGCGTCATAAAGCGCGTCGATCACGACCGGATCAACCAGCGAGTTCATCTTCAGCCAAATCGCGGCGGGTTTGCCAGCGTGGGCGTGCGCCATCTCTTGCTGAATGTGATCGAGAATGCGCTGCTTCAGGCTGATCGGCGAAATTGCCATCGCCTCGAGATTCTGCGGCTCGGCATAGCCGGTGATGAAGTTGAAGATACGCGACACGTCGCGCGCAATCGCTTCATCGGACGTGAAGAAAGAAAGATCGGTGTAAACGCGCGCGGTGACCGGATGATAGTTGCCGGTGCCGAGATGGCAGTAGGTCGCAACCGACTTGCCTTCGCGGCGCACGACCATCGACATCTTGGCGTGGGTTTTGAGTTCGATGAAACCGAACACGACCTGCACGCCCGCGCGCTCAAGATCGCGCGCCCAGCGAATGTTCGCCTCTTCGTCGAAACGCGCCTTCAACTCAACGAGCGCGGTGACCGATTTCCCGGCTTCCGCCGCCTCCGCCAGCGCCTTCACAATCGGGCTGTCCGATGAAGTGCGATAGAGCGTCTGCTTGATCGCGATCACATTCGGGTCGAGTGCCGCCTGCCGCAGGAACTGCACGACGACGTCGAACGACTCGTAAGGATGATGAACGATCAGGTCCTTCTGGCGGATCGCCGCGAAGCAATCGCCGCCCTGATCGGTGACGCGCTCCGGGAAGCGCGGATTATAGGTTTTGAATTTTAGGTCGCGCCGCTCAATGGAAACGAGCTGCGAAAGTTCGTTCAGCGCGAGCATCCCCTCGCCGACGAAGGTTTCGTATTCCAGCACGTTCAACGCGGCCACGACAAAGGCGCGCAGCTCCGGCGGCATCGAGGCTTCGAGTTCGAGACGGATCACCGAGCCGCGGCGGCGGCGCTTCAGCGCGGTTTCGAACACGCGCACCAGATCTTCGGCTTCCTCTTCGACTTCGATGTCGCTGTCACGGATGACGCGGAACGCACCCTGCCCCTTCAGGACATAGCCGGGAAACAGTTTCGCGGTGAAAATGCCGATCACCGCTTCAAGCGCGATGAAGCGCGTTTCTTTGTTATCGCCCTCGGGCAACCGCACGAAGCGTTCGATCTGCGCGGGCACGCGGATCAGCGCGTTCATGCCGCGCTGGTCGCTTACGCGCTGGAGCTGAAGCGCCAGTGAAAAACCGAGATTGGGAATGAACGGAAACGGATGCGACGGGTCGACCGAAAGCGGCGTAAGCACCGGAAACACTTCGTGTAAAAAAGTCTGCTCCAGCGTTGCGAGATCGCTCTTCGAGAGATCGCTAGCATCGACGATGACGATGCCGTTCTGCGCAAGCAGCTTGCGGAGTTCGCGCAGTTGTTGCTGCTGCGATGACGCGAGCTTCGCGGCTTCAGCGATAATCTCGATCAGTTGCTCCGCTGGTGTAAGTCCGTCCGGGCTCGGCGTAGTCACGCCTTCGCGCACCTGACCCTTCAGGCCGGCGACACGCACCATAAAAAATTCGTCGAGGTTCGCAGCCGAGATCGAAAGGAAGCGCAGGCGCTCCAACAACGGATGCTTTTCGTTCTCCGCTTCCTCGAGCACGCGGCGATTGAAGGAGAGCCAGGAAATCTCGCGGTTGATGAAGCGCTCGGGTTTTGAGCGCAGTTCCGCAGCCTCAGCAGTCAATGCTGGCGTGCTTGCCTCCGGCAGGGGCAAGTCGGTTTGCGGTTTGATTTCGAGATTCATTTCGCCTCACGCGCCTTGATAGCGCTTCAGCAGATCATAAAACGAATTGACGAAAATATAATGACCGTAAATTATGCAAGTATTACAGATAGATGACTGTGCTACTCGCGAAGAAGTTGTGAAACGAAGGCCCTTGTTGCGGGCCTGCCCGCCGCGAGCGCGGCCGCATCGATTTTCGCAACCAATGCCCGCGCGCTGCCGAGCGAGCGCTCCATGCGCGGCAGAAGATACGCGATCAGATCCTGATCGACCGCGATCTGACGATCCGCGAACAACTTCACGAGCACGGCTGCAATCAGCGCATCGTCCGGCGCGTCCAGTTTCGCGGACGGCACCGTGCGCAGACGCGAAGCGAGATCGGCAAGCATCGCCATCCCGCTTTCGAGCGGCTGCGCGGAAGTAAACAGCAGCGACGCACCGTCTTCTTTCGCGAGATTGAAGAGATGAAACAGCGCGTGCTCGTCGAAATCGCCGGAGACAAGATTTTCTACGACCAATGCGCCGGTCGTGAGCGCCCGCGGCACGTCTTGGCGTGCAAGCAGGTGTGCTGGGATCACCCGTGCGCCGGAACGCTCGGCCCAGATCGACGCGAGATGACTTTTGCCGGAGCCATGCGGACCCACGATCGCGGCGGCGTAAGAAGGCCAATCCGGCCAGCGTTCGACCAGTGCAAGCGCTGCCTCGTTCGATTTACTTTCAAGGAAATCTTCGCGGTGAAAGCTTACGACGTGCGGGAGATCGAGCGGCAGTTGCCGCGCGGCATTGCTTTGCATCTCAGCGGTCCCGCTTTCGCGGTGCCGCGCCGGTGTAAAGGCTACTCGCCATGTATTGCTTCAGCCCGAAGCGGATCAGCACGCCCATCGCGGCCGCAAGCGGCACCGCGAGCAGAAGACCGACAAAGCCGAACAGATAGCCGAAGGCGAAGAGTGCGAACATCAGCCAGACCGGATGCAGACCGACACTTTCACCGACGAGCTTCGGCTGAAGAATATAGCCTTCGATGAATTGTCCGCTGAGGAAGATCGCGACGATCAGCAGAATCCATTTCCACTCCGGCCAGAACTGCGCAACCGCAACGACCGTCGCAAGCAACAAGCCCGTGAGCGAACCGACATAGGGAATGAAGCTGATGAGGCCGGAGATCATTCCGATCAGGAAACCGAAATTCAATCCGGACAGCGTGAGCGCAACCGCATAGAACGCGCCTAGTATGAGCCCGACGCCCGCCTGCCCGCGTATGAAGCCTGCGATGGCGCGGTCCATTTCGCGCGCAAGCTCGCGAACTGTTTCGCGGTTCCGGCGCGGGACCCAGCTATCCACCTTCGCGAGCATCTTGTGCCAGTCGTGAAGCACGTAGAAGGCGATCACAGGCGCGATCACCAAAAGCGTTACGATCGAGAACAGCGCCTGCCCACCCGCCCAAATCGAAGCAAGGAAAGAAATCGTCCACTTCGCGCCCTCGCTGACGATGTCGCCGAGCGACTTGCTCAGGTCGGGCAAGCGGTCGCCGACAATCCTGACCAGCCACTCGCGGGTCTCGTCGGTGAGCACGGTCTGCAATCGCGTCACCGTGCTCGGCAGTCCCTGCACGAAGGCGGAAATCTGCGTGCCCAAGATCGGCAGGAACAAAAGTGCAAGCACGACAAAGCTGAGAATGACCAGCGCAACCATGATCAGCGACGCAATCATGCGGCTCACGCCGAGGCGCTCGAGCCGGTCGGCCACCGGATTCAGGAAATACGCGAGCGCGATCCCAGCAACGAAGGGAAGCAGCACTTCGCGCACCAGCCACATCGCGAGCACGAACAGGATCAGTGCTCCGATCCAGAACAGAAATTGCCGCTGAATAGTCACTTGCTAGCCTCCGGTGCATCAGAGGTTATGTGCCTCATCCACTCGATCAGATAGGCCGCGGCGGAAATAAATGTCAGCCCACCTGCGACCACCAGAAGGACATCCTTCGCCTGCCCTGCGTCGAACTTGAAGCCGCTGGAGGCCAACACCAGAGCCGCGAGGCCGATTTGCGCCGCGGTGTTCAGTTTGGAGACAACCAGCGGATGGATTTCCACCGGCTTGTTCATGATCCAGGACAAGAGGACCGCGCCCATGATCATGATATCGCGCGAGACCACCGCGATCACGATCCAGCGCGGCAGCAGCCCCTCGATGGAAAGCGTCACGTAAATCGACATCAGAAGCGCTTTGTCCGCAAGCGGATCGAGATAGGCGCCGAATTCGGTCTGGGCGTTGAAGCGCTTGGCGATGAAACCGTCCACCGCGTCCGAAATCCCGGCCGCCACGAACACCCAGAACGCGAGCAGCATATTCCCGGAGGTGATCGCCCAGATCACCACCGGAACCAGCACAATGCGCCCGACCGTAATCAGGTTCGGCAAACTCTGGATCACGCCAACGCTCCCATCCTTATGCCTTGGCTACCGTCAAAAGCGTGATACGCCAACCGGGCCGCGCAGATTTCGGGGTGAAGCGCGACAATTCGGCTAGGAAAAGAGGCGTTCCGCGCGCTATTCACACGGCCAGAAGCGAGGAAGCGGAACTTATGTCCGGCAAGCAAGGCGGGTTGAGCTACCGGCAGGCGGGCGTCGATATCGACGCCGGCAACCGGCTGGTCGATCTCATCAAGCCGTTCGTGCGCGCGACGCGGCGGCCCGGCGCGGATGCGGAGATCGGCGGCTTCGGCGGCGTGTTCGATCTCAAGGCGCTTGGGATGCGCGATCCGTTGCTGGTTGCTTCCAACGACGGCGTCGGCACCAAGGTAAAGCTCGCCATCGACGCGAACCGCCACGAGACTATCGGCATCGATCTGGTCGCGATGTGCGTGAACGACCTTGTCGTGCAGGGCGCGGAGCCGCTCTTCTTCCTCGACTACTTTGCGACCGGGAAGTTAGTCCCCGAGCACGCGGCGAAAGTCGTCGAAGGCATTGCCAAGGGCTGCAAGGAAGCGGGCTGCGCGCTGATCGGCGGCGAGACCGCGGAAATGCCGGGGTTGTACGCCGGCGACGATTACGATCTCGCGGGGTTTTCGGTCGGCGCGGTCGAGCGCGAGAATCTCCTGCCACGCACGGACATGAAGGCTGGTGACGTTCTGCTCGGCCTGCCCTCTTCCGGCGTTCACTCGAACGGTTACTCACTGGTGCGAAGGATCATAGAAAAGAGCGGCGTGAAACTCGACGCAACCGCGCCGTTCGATTCATCGCGCACACTCGGCGAAGCGCTGCTAACGCCCACGCGGATTTATGTGAAGTCCGTGCTGGCTGCTCTTCATGCGACGAGCGGCATCAAGGCGCTCGCGCACATCACCGGCGGCGGATTCGTCGATAACATTCCGCGCGTGCTGCCGGAAAACCTGGCGGCGAAAGTCGATCTTTCGAAGATTCCGGTGCTGCCGGTTTTCAAGTGGCTCGCTTCGGTTGGCGGCGTGCTAGAGCTCGAAATGCTCCGCACCTTCAACTGCGGCGTTGGCCTCATCATCGCAGTCGATCCCGCGAAGGCCGGTGATGTCGAACGCGCGCTCAAGGATGCAGGCGAAAATCCGGTCAAGATCGGCGAGATTGTCGCGCACAACGGCGAGCCGGTGACTTTGTTCGACGGCAAGCTCGCGCTTTCATGAAGAAGCGCGTTGCGATCCTGATTTCCGGACGCGGCTCGAATATGCGCGCGCTGATCGAAGCGGCGAAAGCAAAAGACTATCCGGCGGAAATCGTGCTCGTGTTATCCAACGTCGCCGATGCCGGCGGCTTAGATTTCGCGCGAACGCACAAAATTCCAACACAAGTAATCGAGCACAAGAAATTTCCCTCGCGGGAAATCTTCGACAACGCGGTCAACACCGCGTTGAAGGCTGCGAACGCCGAGATCGTGGCACTCGCGGGCTTCATGCGTCTGCTCTCCCCGCGCTTTGCCGAAAGCTGGCATGGGCGGATGATCAACATCCACCCGTCGCTGCTGCCCGCCTACAAGGGATTGCACACGCACAAGCGTGCGCTGGAGGCCGGAGAAAAACTTCACGGCGCGACCGTCCACTTCGTGACAGCGGAACTCGATGACGGCCCGGTAATCCTCCAAGCGAAAGTGCCGGTGCTACCGGGCGACAATGAAGACGCGCTTGCGAGCCGCGTGCTCGAACAGGAGCACAAGATTTATCCGGAAGCGCTGCGCCTCGTCGCAGAGGGCAAGGCGAAGATCTGAAGCCCAAAAAGAAAAACCCAAGCCGGTTTTATCCGGCTTGGGTACGCCTTCAGTCGGCCTTGGGAGAAATTAGTGCTTCTTCGCCGGCGGCTCGCCGATGTGGCCTGCGCGCGTAATGAACGGCTCTTCCATCGACGCAAGGTGACGCGAGCGGCGGATCAATGAGCCGAGCAGGATCACGAAGATCGCACCCGCCGCAGCTGCGGGAATGTGCAGTTGATCCAGCAGCGCCGGATTGAACCAGCGTGCGAGCGCGCCGTCTTTGATCATGATGTCGCCCGCGACCCAGCCCAGCAGCGCGGCACCGGCCCAGACCAAAATCGGGAAACGGTCGAGCAGCGCCATCAAGAGCGCGCTGCCCGCGATGATCATCGGAACCGAAGTCACCAGACCGAAACCGATCAGCACGGCCTTGATCGACTGCGCGTGCGCCGGATCGAGCGCCATCGCCGCGGTTTCGGCGGCAGCGGCAATCGCGATCACGTTGTCGAGGCTCATCACGATATCGGCGACCGCGACGATGCGAACCGCTTTCCAGAGGTTGCTCGCGGCTTCGATCTTCTCGTCGCCCTCGTCTTCCGGAACGAGCAGCTTGACCGCGACCCACAAGAGCAACACGCCGCCGATCAGCTTCAGCCACTGGTAGCCCATGGCTTCAGCGACCACGAGCGTGAAGACGATGCGCAGCAGCACGGCGACGCCCGCGCCGAGGACCATGCCCCAGAAGCGTTCCTTCGGCGGCAGCATCCGGCAGGCCAGTGCGATCACGACCGCGTTGTCGCCGGAGAGAATGATGTTGATGCCGATGATCTTGAGCGCGGCGATCCAGAATGCCGCCTGCATCATGTCAGTGAGAAGAAAGTCCACGCGCCGCTCCCGTTACCTGTCTGTTTTATTACCCTGTATTTGTACA
Organism: Rhizobiales bacterium Ga0077548; assembly: GCA_001464215.1. Taxonomy (GTDB): domain Bacteria; phylum Pseudomonadota; class Alphaproteobacteria; order Rhizobiales; family Xanthobacteraceae. The sequence continues at coordinate 35,366 of LNEZ01000061.1, forward strand.
GGCGTATAACTTCTAGGTAACGGGCATAAAGAAAACGCCCGGCTCTGCCAAGCAAAACCGGACGTTTGCAGCGCAATAAGCGACAAATCTGGCCCGGAACTGCTCCGGACCGGGCAGCAATCAATCGACGATTTCTTCCGGCTTAAAGAAGAATTCTATCTCGATCTTCGCGTTTTCGGCGCTGTCGGAGCCGTGCACCGAATTTGCCTCGATCGACTCGGCAAATTCCTTGCGGATGGTTCCCGCATTCGCCTTGGCCGGGTCGGTCGCGCCCATGACTTCGCGATACTTCAAAACGGCGTTGTCGCCCTGCAGCACCTGCACGATGACCGGACCCGAGGTCATGAAGGAAACCAGGCTCTTGAAGAACGGGCGTTCCTTGTGAACGCCGTAGAAGCCCTCGGCCTGTGTCTGGCTCATCCTGATGCGCTTCTGGCCGATGATCCGAAGGCCCGCGGCCTCGATCTTCTGGTTGATCGCGCCCGTCAGATTGCGCTTGGTCGCGTCGGGTTTAATGATCGAAAAAGTGCGCTCGGACGCCATGATTACTTCCTGCTTGTTCGGGGATTTCGAGTTGGCGGGTCTATAGCGGCGCGGGGCGCGGCCTTCAAGGCGGGCTTTTCTTCGCCATAAGTCGCTGGCATCAAGTGCTTTCCAGTAACCGGCCATGACGCCCCGCTATCCATGAACGCCAGAGCCCTTCCGCCGCTTCAGATGAAGCGGCGTTTGTTTGTAGCCGCGCTTCTCGCGGCGCTCGTAAATTTCTATGCGTTCTATCCGGGGCTCTATCATCACGACGCCTGGTCGTATGTGAACGCGATCCGCATCGGCAAATGGGACAACTGGCAGCCGCCGCTGCTCGGAATCTTATGGATTCCGCTGCAATGGTTCTGGACCGGCCCGCAGCCGATGTTCGCGATCTTTCTCGCGGGCTACTGGAGCGCGTTCGTCCTGATCGCGCTCGGAATGCGCGACGAGGAAAGCCGCACGCTGCCCTACTTGGTGTTCGGCGCCGCGTTCTTCCCGATGGCGCTCAACTACAATGCGCAGCTCGTCAAAGACATCGCGATGGCGATCTCGATGCTGTGTGCGGCCGGCATCGCGGCACTTCTGTTGCGCGGCTATTTCA
>LNEZ01000062.1 GCA_001464215.1 Rhizobiales bacterium Ga0077548
GGATTTATCAAACGCACGATCATCGCGGGCCTGCTTTCGCTGCTCTTTATTCCGGCACACCTGATCGCAGACACGCATCTGTTCAAGGTACGCGACGTGAAGCCGATCTCGCCGCTGCAAATCTTCGATCTCGGCGGCATCACCTATTTCTCTGGCCGCGATGCCTTCAAAGGCTTCTTCGGCCCGGGCTTTGTCGCGAAAAACCGCAACTTCGACGACCGGCCTGAAAGCAAGCGCGGCTGCTACACGCCTCGCCACTGGGATACCTATGGCTGGGACCCGGATCTCAAGGGCGGCTGCGACGAGGTTTACGAAAATCTCAAACCGAAATTCGGCCCCGAACTCACAAAGCTATGGATCGACGGAATCCTTGCCGAGCCGCGCGCCTACCTCACGCACCGCATCGCGCACCTGAACCGCTTTCTGCAATTTCTTTGCAAGGGCTGCGAGGAGCCGGTGAAGACCGGCTGGCAATCGAACAACCAGAAGGAAGTCACTTTCACGCCGAACCCGGTTTACAACTTGATCGAATGGCTCTCGGTGAACTGGAGCCTTTCCGCGTTCGGACCGCCTTACGTCTATCTTCTGGTCTGTCTTGCTTTCATGTGGGCGTCGACCGGCATCCGCGACCGGGTGACGAGGCATCTCACCTTCGCGCTCGTGTCATCGGGCACGCTCTACACGCTCGCCCTATTCGTGATCGGCATCGCGCATGAATATCGCTATATCTATTGGACGATGTTGGCTGCGCTGGTCGCAACGCCGGTTGTGATCGCAAGGGTCGTGATGCGCAAAGACCTTCCTTTGTTGCTGCGTTTCGGTCCGCTTATCCTGATCGCAGGGGTCATCGCGTTCCGCGAGATCGCTGTGCGTGTTTTCCTATGAGGCTGCGATGAACCTTACGCGCTACAAAATGTTCGCGGGCTACAACGCCTGGTCGAACGAGCGGATTTACAACGCCGCCGAGAAACTGAGCGTCGACGAATACCGCGCCGACCGCGGCGCATTCTTCAAGTCGATCCACGGCACGCTCAATCACCTGCTCGTTTCCGACCGCATCTGGATGAAACGCTTCACGGGTCAAGGCGAAGCGCCAACCCGGCTCGATGTAATTCTGCACGAAGACTTCGCTTCGTTACGCGCAGCGCGAGATCGCGAGGACGCGCGCATTTCCGCCTATGTCGGGCAACTCACGGAAGCCGAACTCGCCGCGACCTTCAGCTATCTGACGATCGTCAATCCGAAGACGGTGACGCAGCCGCTCGCGCCCGCGCTCGATCATTTCTTTAACCACCAGACCCATCACCGCGGGCAGGCCCATGCGATCCTGACCGGAATGCGCGGACGGGACTTCGCTCCTTCCCTCGACCTCATCGTTTACCAGCGCGAGACCGGGGCTGGCGGCGTCGTCACCGGGTAGTAATCAGATACCAAACCTTTGAAACGCAATGCTTTGCGCCCCTAGAAATTCGCTAACCTTGGGCTAAGTTACTGATCCAGTGTTGCAAATCTGCTCTATCCGATACCGGACATTGCCGTTACGTTATGCGGATTGGCTACAGCTTAGGGCTGAGTCGGCAAGGCCGACGCAATGGGGTTACTACCGTGAAAAAATTCGCACTCGTCGGCGCCGTGATTGCGGCGTTCTCGTTCGCAGTGCCTGCACAGGCAGCGGATCAGCCGATCCGATACAAGGCATCGCCTGCATTTAGCTGGAACGGTTTCTATGTCGGCGGACATCTTGGCTACGGCTCGAGCGATGCCAGCGGCCTCGAACTCGACGGTGTCGTCGGTGGCGCGCAGATCGGCTTCAACGTGCATCTGTCGCCGAACTGGGTGATCGGTCTCGAGACTGACATCTCCGCTACCGGCATCAGCGCCGGCGCGGTCGATCAACCCTGGATCTGGAGCGGCCGTGCTCGTCTCGGCTACGCCATGGATCGCACGCTGATCTACGGTACGGTCGGTGTTGCCGCGTCGAGACTGGATGCAGGCGGCGTGTCTTCCGGCTTCATCGGCGCAGTCTACGGCCTCGGCATCGAATGGGCTTGGGCCCGTAACTGGTCGGTGCGCGTCGAATATCTCCACTATGACTTCGGCGACGAAATCTTCGCGTTCCTCGGCCCCGTCACGACGCTCGACACGGACGTGGTTCGCCTCGGCGTGAACTACCGCTTCTGATCTGAGGCAAAACGAAATCGAAAAGCCCCGGCCTCCGCGCCGGGGTTTTTTGTTGCCGCGTCACCACATGATGCGAGCGGCAGTCGCGTTTTAACCTTGTGTTAAGCGTTCGCTAAGCCGCCATTAACCATAAAAACCTAGCTTCCCCGCGAGTCCGATTTTTTCCCACCGCTCTTAGGGGGCTACCTTGAAAAAGATTCTGCCGATCTGCGCCGCGCTTACCGCCTTCGCGATCGCGACTACCGCCAATGCCGCCGATATGCCGGTTCGCGGCCCGTACAAATATGCGCCGCCGCCGTCAGCCGTATTCAACTGGTCCGGCTTCTATGTCGGCGGCCATCTCGCTTATGGCTTCGGCGATGCTGGCACCATCGACATCGACGGCTTCGCCGGCGGCGTGCAGGCCGGCTACAACTGGCAGTTCTCGCCGAATATCGTGTTCGGCCTCGAGGTCGACATCTCCGGCACCGACATCAACGGTTTCGCCGGCGGCATTCCGGTTCACGTCGACTACCTCGGCACTGCGCGTGCGCGCATCGGCTACACGTGGGACCGCACCATGATTTACGGCACCGGCGGCTTCGCGTTCTCGCGCGCGGCGGCCGCGGGCTTCCACGACACCGATACTGGCTGGGTGATAGGCGGCGGCCTGGAGTGGGCCTATTCGAACCAATGGAGCGCAAAGGCCGAATATCTCCACCACGATCTCGGCACGGGCTTCGAAGTCTCGCTTATCAAGCTCGGCGTGAACTACCGGTTCAACTCGGGTTACTGATCGCGTACTCGCATACGTCAACAAGAAAAGCCCCGGACAGAACGTCCGGGGTTTTTTGTTGCCGGCTTCAATGACGCATTCTGCCGATTGCACGAAGGCCCGCATCCGATGTCCCGAAACAGGTGTTTCCCCTAGGCAAACGGGCTTGGCGTAGGGAATAGAATGCCGATTTCTGGGGAAACGGCGGAGGCTGGCGGCGCAGCCGCTCGCGCCGCGCAATTGCGCGAAGTCTCGAACTACTACCGCTGGCTCGATCGCTGGGTGCGCTGGCACAGGATCGTGCGCCGCTATTCCGGTTACGACACCATGACCGTCCACCGGCTTATGGACGATCCGGTGACCGGCGAGAACGGCCCGTTGGTCGTTCACGATCTCATACTCGAAGGCCTTTCGCTTCCGGCCCGGCCACGCATCCTCGATGCCGGATGCGGTTACGGCGGGACCGTGTTCGACCTGTTCCCGAAAATCGGCGGCAACTGGCTCGGCAGAACGATCTCGCCGATCCAGATTGCGCGGGCACGCAAGGAGGCGAAACGGCGCGAACTTGAAGGATGCGTTCGGTTCGAACTTCGTTCCTACGACGAACCATTCACGGAGCGTTTCGATCTGGCGATCGCGATCGAAAGCATGGTGCACTCCGCAAATCCGGCCGCGACTGTTGCGAACATTGCGGGCGCGCTGAAACCCGGTGGCATATTTGTGCTCGTGGACGATATGCCGATCGAGAATTTTCCGTTGGCGCTCGAATGCGACCTCGAGATCGTACGCGAGATGTGGCGCTGCCCGGTGATGCCGACCGAACGTGGATGGCGCGCCGCTTTCGAAGCAGCAGGACTCGAAATCGAACACTCGCGCGATCTGTCGAAATTGATCTACCACCGCCCGGTCGAAGAGATGAACGCGCTTATCGCGCGCGACACCAAACGCGCAAGCTGGTTACGCTGGACGGGCTTATCGAGCGGTTAGCCGTGCAGGACGTGCTCGAATATCGCGTGCTGCGCGGCCGGAAGAAAAACTAGCTCACGCCTTCTGCTGCCAGCGCCCGGCTTCGTCCTGCTGCCAGTAGGTCACCGTGTGACCGGCGGACTGCGCCGACTTCCATTGCGCGCGCGCGTTATCGACCGCATCGGGATCGTTGCCGTCGAACAGATGGATCGCGCGCTCATAGCCTGCGAGATTTTCGCTGCTCGCACCTTCGACGAAGAAGCGGACATCCGCGGCATTCGCATTCGCCTCCGTTGTCGTGATCAGCACGGGTTGCTCGGAAGCGTTCGCTTCCTTGTCGGTGCCGTGTGGCAAAAATGAATCGTCGCGCCAGGTCCAGAGGTGCTGGTCGAGCGCTGCCGCGCGCTCGTCCGACTGCGTCTGCACCACACACTTCCAGCCGCGCTCGAGACATTTCTCGATCAGTGTCGGCAGCACTTTTTCGAGCGGCTGATTTTGCAGGTGATAGAAGTAAACCTCTGACATTATTGACTTATTTCTCGTAATGCGCGGCGATGAATTCGTTCAAGAGCCGCACGCCCCAGCCCGGACCCCAACTGTCCCCGATCTCGCTATTGTGCGCGGCCATGCCGGTGCCGGCGATGTCGAGATGCGCCCATGGCGTCTTGCCGATATAGCGCTGCAGGAATTGCGCGGCGGTGATCGAGCCGCCGAAACGTCCGCCGGTGTTTTTCATGTCGGCGAACTTCGAGTCGATCATCTTGTCGTAATAGGGTGCGAGCGGCATACGCCACACGTGCTCGCCGGTAACTTTGCCCGCTTCCGTGAGGCGCTCGGCGAGCTTATCGTCGTTCGAGAATAGCCCTGCGTATTCCTGACCGAGCGCCACCAGAATTGCTCCGGTGAGCGTCGCAAGATCGATGATCAGTTTCGGCTTGAAGCGCTCGTTGGTGTAGGCGAGCGCATCGCACAGCACGAGACGGCCTTCGGCGTCGGTGTTGATGACTTCGATGGTCTGGCCCGAATAAGATTTCAGAATATCGCCGGGGCGATAAGCCTTTCCGTCCGGCATATTCTCGACGATACCGATCACGCCGATCACGTTCGCCTTGGCTTTGCGCGCGGCGAGCGCGTGCATGAGGCCAGTGACGCAGGCGGCACCCGCCATGTCGCCCTTCATGTCTTCCATGCTGGCGGCGGGCTTGATCGAAATGCCGCCGGTATCGAAGCACACACCCTTGCCGACGATCGCGATCGGTGTTTCGGATTTTTTCTTCGCGCCGTTCCAGCGCATGATGACGAGGCGCGAGTCGCGCTCGGAACCCTGTCCGACCGCAAGCAGCGCGTTCATGCCGAGTTTCTTCATCGCCGGTTCGTCGAGCACTTCGACCTGCACGCCGAGCTTTTTCAGCTCTGAAGCGCGACGTGCGAACTCCACCGGGAACAGCACATTCGGCGGCTCGTTGACGAGTTCACGGGCGAGCACGATGCCGTCGCCGATGCCGCCGGCAGCGGCCCAGGCTTTCTTTGCGTCCGCGACATTGCCGGCCGCGATTTTGATCTCGGCGGCGGGCGTTTTGGCCTCGTCCTCGCCGTCCTTTTTCCGGGTCTTGTAGCGGTCGAACTTGTAGGCCCGGAGCTTCATGCCGAGCGCGATCTGGGCGGCGGCATCCGCAGAGAGTTTTCCACCGGCGATTTCGGCCAGCACGGTCACATTCCGGGCTGCGGCCGGAAGCCGCCCCATGATGGTCCCGCCAAGCTTTAGCCAGTCCTCGGCCTGCATATCCTTGGGTTTGCCGAGCCCGGCGATCAGCAGATGTTCCAATTTGAGACCCGAGGGTGCCGCGAGGTCTAAAACCTTGTTCCGCTTGCCCTTGAACTTCTCGATTTTAGCGACCCGCTGGACTAGGTCGCCGGAAGGCTTCAGGGCCGCCTTCGCGACAGCTCCGAAGGCCAGATCCTCATCAGTAAAAACTACCATAGTACCGTTGACGGGGGTCTTCAGGTCGGTGATGACGATCTTGGGGGAATTGGCCATGTCGAAGTCCGTTAAGGGGTTGATGGGACAGTAATAACCGGGGATTAATTGTGGGGCGAGCGCCCCCTTGAAGCCTCAATTTCCGGCCATTTTCCGCCGGTCAGTTCAGTAGGGGGCGGCCTCGATTCTGGTGGAGAATCGCAGCCGTGAGTAGCGACGCGAATGGGGCGGCTCGACCGGTATTTATTCTCGACTGCCGCCATCGCATTCCTCGCGGTGCTGGGAAGCCTTACCACGATGGTCTGGCTGACGCAGGTGCTGCGCCGCTTCGACCTGTTGGCAACCCAAGGACAGTCGCTGATCGTTTTCCTGAACGTCACCGCGCTTGCGCTGCCGATGCTGATGCTGGTCATCGCGCCGATCGCGCTCTTCATCGCAATCATCTTCACGCTGAACCGCCTCTCCGCCGATTCCGAACTGATCGTGATGAACGCAGCCGGTGTCAGCCGCTGGCGCATTTTCCGTCCGCTGTTCGCGCTCACCATGATCGTCGCGACTCTCACGATCATCGTCAGCGCGGAAGTCGGTCCGTGGACGCTGCGCACGCTCAGAGAACAGGTTTCCAAGGTCAACGCCGACATCGTCAGCAACGTCGCCGTACCCGGCCGCTTCATGGCGATGGATCGCGGCCTCACCTTCCACATTCGCGAGCGCGGCCCCAACGGACTGATGATGGGCATTTTCGTCTTTGACGCCCGCAATCCCGAGAGCGAAACCACCTACATCGCAGAGCGCGGCCGCATCACGCAGTCCGAGCGCGGTTCCTATCTCATTCTCGACCAGGGCCTGATGCAGCGCCGCCAGGGCCAGACCAAATCTCCGAGCTTCGTCGAGTTTCAGCGCTACGCCTTCGATATGTCGCAGCTTACGCCGAACCAGAGCGTGCTCTATCGCGCGACCGACCGGCCGCTCTACGACCTGATGACGGCGGACGAATCCGACGAGATGTACAAACAGGATCCGGGCCGCTTCCGGGCCGAGCTGCACAAGCGCCTCTCCTCGCCGCTGTTGCCGATCGCAGCTTTCATCATCGCCTTCGCGTTTCTCGGCGAGGCGCGTACCACGCGCCAGAACCGCGGACTCGCAATCGCGGGGGCCGCGGGCCTGTTCGGCCTTGTGGAAATCCTCGGCTTCGGCACGTCAGGCTTCATCGCGAAGAATGCTTCGCTGGTCTGGATCACCTACTTCGTGCCGCTCGCCGGCATCGGCTACGGCCTCTTGATGATCGCAGGCTACGCGCAGTTCAAGATTCCAGCCTTCCTGGAACAGTTCGCGGACACTCTTGCCGCGCGTTTCGAACGGTTGAAGGCGGCGTAGCATCATGGTCGCGTTCGGGATGTTGGGTCGCTATTTCGGCCGCCGTTTTCTGACGGCGGTTGCGGTTGCGTTTCTCACCTGCGTCGCGCTGATCGCGGTCGTCGATTTCTTCGAACTGACGCGCCGCGTCGGCGACCGCGCCGACAGCTCGGCAGCGCAGATCGGCTATCTCGTTCTGCTGCGCCTGCCCTCTTTCACCGAACAGATGCTGCCCTTTGCGACTTTGATCGGCGCGATGTCGGCATTCCTCGCGCTGTCGCGCCGGCTCGAATTCGTGGTCGCCCGCGCCTCCGGCATTTCCGCATGGCAATTCATCGGCAGCGCCGTCGCGGTTGCACTTCTGATCGGTATCGCCGCGACGACGATCTACAATCCGCTTTCCGCAGCCATGAAAGAAAACGCGGATCGTATCGAGAGCGAATTGTTGGCTGCGCGGGCCGCCGCGATCGGCTGGAATCAGGAAAAGGCTCCCGGCACGATCTGGGTTCGTCAGCGCGGCAACGACGGTCAGGCCATCATCAACGCGCAGACTTCGAGCAATCAGGGCCGGACGCTTACCGGCGTGCGTATTTTCTCGTTCGACACCAGCGGCGATTTTCTCGAGCGCATCGAAGCGAAAACGGCTGAGCTGCAGCCGGGTTCGTGGCGGCTCACCGAGGTATCGATCTTCTCGCCGACCAAAAGCCCGAGGACGATGGCGACCCATCTCCTTTCGACCAGCCTCACGCCGGAGCAGGTACGCGGCACCTTCTCGAACGCGGCCACGCTTTCGTTCTGGGAATTGCCGTCCGCGATCGAACTCGTCCGCGCGGCGGGACTCTCCACGGCGCGCTATGAAATTCAGTACCAACTCCTGCTCGCGCGTCCGTTCTTGCTCGCAACCATGGTCATCATCGCGGCCGTGGTCAGCCTTCGCGTGTTCCGTCTCGGCGGCGTCGGCAGGATGGTCACGATCGGCGTGTTGTCGGGCTTTCTGCTTTACGTCGCCTCGCAGCTTTCCGAACAGCTCGGCGACGGCGGCTTCCTGCATCCGGTTGTCGCCGGCTGGCTGCCGGTGGTTTGCGCCGGGATGATCGGCTGTTCGATTCTTTTGCATCAGGAAGACGGCTAGATGGTTTCGCAATTCGCCATCAGTTCCGGAGCGTCTTCGCTCGGCCGGCATTTCCGCCGCGCCGGGTTCGCGGTTGTTTGCGTGCTGTTCGCTTCGAGCGCCGCCTATGCGCAAACGCTGCCGAAGCAGGTGCCGCAATCGCAATCGGCCGAGCCTTCGCTGACCAAGCGGTTCCTGAAGAAAAAAACCACGCGCGACCCGAACGCGAAGATGCTCGTGACTGCGAACGAGATGATCTACGACACCAAGAACAACCGGGTGCACGCGGTCGGCGGCGTTCAGATCTATTACGACGGCGGCGTGCTTGAGGCCGACAAGGTCACCTATGATCGCGTGACCAACAAGATGCTTGCCGAGGGCAACGTCCGCTACAAAGCGAAGGACGGCAACGTCATTCACGCCAACACGCTCGACATGACGCAGGACTTCCGCGAAGCCTTCGTCGATTCGATGCTGGTGGAGACGCCGCAGCGCACGCGCTTCGCCGCCTCGCGCGCGGACCGCACCGAAGGCAACGTCACGGTCTTCTCGAACGGCGTTTACACCGCCTGCGAACCCTGCCGCGACGACCCGAAGAAGCCGCCGCTATGGCAGGTTAAATCCGCGCGCATCATCCACAACGAGGGCGAGCGCAAAGTCTATTACGAGAACGCGACGCTCGAGCTGTTCGGCCTGCCGGTCGCCTATCTGCCGTTTTTCTATCACCCCGATCCGACCGTGAAGCGGCAGTCCGGCTTCCTGCCGCCGCATATCAATTCCAACAGCCGCGTCGGCGTCGGAATCGAAGTACCGTATTTCTGGTCGATCAAGCCCAACATGGACGCGACGATTGCGGTCGTGCCGTTCACCGGTCAGGGCGTGCTCGGCAAAGCCGAATTCCGCCACCGCCTCGTGAACGGGGCGTATCAGATCAAGGCGGCGGGCATCGACCAGACCAACCCGGAGAAGTTCACGGTTCTGTCGGGCAACCGTGAATTCCGTGGCGCGATCGAAGCGACCGGCGAGTTCAACATCAACAAGCGCTGGCTCTGGGGCTTCGACGGCGCATTGCTTTCAGACAAGTCCTTCCTGAACGACTATTACGTCTCGCGAACCCGCCTGACCGAACGTGTTTCGCATCTCTATTTGACCGGCCAGGGCGACCGATCGCATTTCGATATGCGGGGCATCGGCTTCTACGGGTTGTCGGAACTCGACGTGAATCGTCAGCTTCCGCTCATCCATCCGGTGATCGACTATTCGTACTTCTTCGCAAACCCGATTATGGGCGGCGAGCTTTCCTACAAGATCAACTTCACCAGCCTGTCGCGCCGCGAAGCGGACTTCTCGCCGACAAGCCAGCTCGCGGCACTTGCGCTTACGCCTGCGGGCAACTCAGACTCCTCGCGGTGTCTTGCGACCGCTGCGAATCCGGCGACCTGTCTGGTGCGCGGTCTGCCCGGCGATTACACGCGCTTCACGGCGCAAATGGACTGGCGCCGCACGGTCACTAGCGACGTTACCGGCATCCTGTTCACGCCATTCGCGCGCGTGCGCGCAGATGCAGCCAGTGTCAACACCAATACGACCGCCGCGGGCGTTGCAGCCTTCACGACCACGGGGGAAGACAACCTCATTCGCGCGATGCCGACCGTCGGCATGGAAGCACGCTGGCCGTTTATCTCGGTTCACTCCTGGGGCACGCAGACGCTCGAGCCGATCGTGCAGATGATCGTCCGTCCCAACGAAACCAAGATCGGCCGCTTCCCGAACGAAGACGCGCAGAGCCTCGTGTTCGACGACACGAACCTTTTTGCGATCGACAAATATTCCGGCTACGACCGCGTCGAAGGCGGCTCGCGCCTCAATTATGGCCTGCAATATTCCGCGAACGTCCACCGCTTCGGTCTTGTGAACGTGCTGTTCGGCCAGTCCTATCAGATGTTCGGGCAGAACTCGTTTGCAATCCAGGATTTGACGAACACCGGCGCGCAGTCGGGTCTTGAAGAGCGCACTTCCGACTACGTTTCGCGTATCTATTTCCAGCCGACCGGCCGCTTCTCCTTCGTCACGCGCTTCCGCTTCGACAAGGACGATCTGACGTTGCGGCGCTTCGAAGCTGAAACCACCTCGCGGTGGGACCGCCTGACGCTGTCGACGATCTACGCGCGCTACGAGGCGCAGCCGATGATCGGCTACCTCGAGCGCCGGAACGGCGTCTACCAGACCGCCAGCTACCAGTTTCACGACTTCTGGAGCGTCTCGGGTGGCGTCCGCTACGATCTCGAGCGCGGCAAGTTCGATCTGGCTACTTTCGGCCTGACCTATACCGACGAATGTTTCGCGATCACCGCGACCTATGTCGCGGACTATACCAACCTGATCACGGCGACATCGGTGCACAAATTCCTGCTGCGGGTGAACCTGCGCACGCTCGGCGAAACCGGCTTCAAGCAGAACCTGGGTAACCAGGTAACGAGCGCCACTCCTGCTACCAACCCGTAACAGCCGGTAAACAAGACTGTCCCATTGCCGCCACAGGACGCGCCCATAGTCAGCAGCGGGTGATGTACGGTAAGATTTACGCCAAACGAGCCGCCTGAACGCCCGATATGACCCATAAAACCCTGATCAATCGAACGACGTTATTCGGCCTTGCCGCGCTTGCGTTCGCGCTTGCGATGCTGAATCCGGCACCCGTTCGCGCGCAGGTTGCGGCCATCGTAAACGGCGAACCGATCACGATCCTCGACATTTCGGAGCGGCAGAAACTGCATCGCGGCGGCGGCAAAAACGTCTCGCGGAAAGAAGTGCTCGAAGAACTGATCGAGTTCAAGCTGAAATTGCAGATCGCGCAACGCGCAAGCATCACGCCGACGGATGCGGAAGTGAACCGCGCGTTCGCGAGCATGGCGCAACGCTCGGGCCGAAGCGTCGCGCAATTCGAACAGGCGCTCGCCCAGAGCGGCGTCGATGTCGCGCGGCTGCGGGCGCGCGTGAAATCGGACCTCGCCTGGCAGCAGTATGTGCAGGCCAACGCGGGCAACATCATCGTTCGCGACGCGGATCTCGTCGCGGCGATGAATGCGCGCGGCCAGAATATGCTCCTCAAATCCACGCAATACACGATGCGGCAGGTGATCTTCGTGGTCCGGCGCAACGCCACCGATGGCCAGAAGCAATCGCGATTGAAGGAAGCCGAAGCGCTGCGGAGCCGCATCACTTCCTGCGAGCAGGTTCCGGAAGTCGCGCGCCAATTCACCGAAGTCGTGGTCAAGCCGCCGATCCGCCGGGTTTCGTCGGATCTCGCGCCCGCCTTGCAGAAACTACTCGAGTCCCTTCCCGACGGCCGCATGACGCCGCCGGAAGTAACCGCGAACGGTATCGAAGTCGTCGCGATCTGCGACCGCCGGGAAGTCCCTGCTGACATCTCGTCGAACCGCGAACTGCGAAACGAACTGCTCGGCCAGCGCTTGCAGGCCTATGAAAAGCGCATTCTCGACAAGATGCGCCAGACTTCGATCATTCAGATCCTCTCCGACCAGTAATGCGAGCGCTCGCCCTGACGCTCGGCGAGCCGGCCGGGATCGGCCCGGAGCTCACGCTTAAACTCTGGCTCGAGCGGAAAGCGCGAAACCTTCCGCCATTCGCTTTTGTTGCGGACAGTGCCTTCGTCGCCGCGCGAGCGGGTGCGCTCAAATTGAATGTGCCGGTTGCTGAATGTTCTATCGCGGATGCGGCATCTGTATTCTATAAAGCTCTCCCGCTGGTGGTGCCGCAGACCGCGGCGACGGCGACGCCAGGCAAGCCCGATGCTTCGAGCGCCGCGGCAGCCCGCGCTTCGATCGATCTCGCAGTCCAGCTTGTGATGCAAGGCAAGGCGGCGGCGGTCGTGACCAATCCGATCGCAAAGCACGTGATGCAGTCGGGCGGCTTTCAGTTTCCCGGCCATACCGAATATCTCGCTCATCTCAGCAATGCGGCCCTGCCGGTCATGCTGATCTGGAGCGAGGAGCTCGCGGTTATTCCCATCACGATCCATATTCCGCTGCGCGATGTTACCGAACGCCTGACGGCCGCGCTGATCGTGGATAGCGCGCGCATCGCCGCGAAAGATTATCGTTCGCGCTTCGGAATTGCGAACCCTCGGCTCGCGATATGCGGGCTGAACCCTCATGCGGGCGAAGAAGGCACCATCGGCCGCGAGGACATCGACATCATTGCGCCCGCGATCCGCCAGTTGCGCGAAGAAGGCATCGAGGCGAGCGGCCCGCACCCCGCCGACAGTCTGTTTCACGAACACGCGCGAAAATATTACGATGTCGCGCTCGGTATGTATCACGATCAGGTGCTGGCGCCGGTCAAGGCGCTCGCCTTCGACCGCGCGGTCAACGTGACGCTCGGCCTACCCTTCGTCCGCACCTCGCCCGATCATGGCACCGCGTTCGATCTTGCGGGCAGCGGCACGGCAAATCCTTCGAGCTTGGAAGCCGCGATCAGACTCGCGGCAAGGCTTGCCGCGAAATCATGAGCCACATCGACGGCCTGCCGCCGCTGCGCGACGTGATCCGCAAGCACGACTTGCAAGCGAAGAAATCGCTCGGCCAGAACTTTCTGTTCGATCTCAATCTGACGTCGCGCATCGCACGTGCGGGCGGTTCGCTCGATGGTGTCACCGTGATCGAAGTCGGGCCGGGTCCGGGCGGCCTCACCCGCGCACTGCTTGCGGAAGGTGCGAGCCGCGTGATCGCAATCGAACGCGACCAGCGCTGCATCGCGGCGCTGAACGAAATCTCTGCGCACTATCCTGGCAAACTCACGATCGTCGAAGCCGATGCGATGCAATTCGATCCGCGCCCGCTTCTTGGTGGCGCGAAAACGCGGATCGTCGCGAACCTGCCCTACAACATTGCGACCGCGTTGCTCATCGACTGGCTCACGCTCGAGCCGTGGCCGCCGTATTACGACTCGCTTATCTTGATGTTTCAGCGCGAAGTCGCGGAGCGCATTGTCGCGACACCCGACGACGACGCCTATGGCAGGCTCGGCGTGCTCGCCGGCTGGCGTTCCGCAGCGCGGATTTTATTCGATGTCAGCCCGAGTGCTTTCGTGCCGGCGCCGAAAATTACTTCTTCGGTCGTGCAGATCGTTCCGCAGAGCAATCCGTTGCCGTGCGACGCCAAGATACTCGGCCGGGTCACGGCCGCCGCTTTCGGCCAGCGGCGCAAGATGCTACGCCAAAGCCTGCGCTCGCTAGGGATGGATGCAGCCGCGCTGTTAGCCGCGGCAGAGATCGATCCGACCAAGCGCGCCGAGGAAATTCCGGTCGAAGGTTTTGTGCGGATCGCCAATATCTTCGCCGCGACAGGAAAGTGACGAATGACCAAGATCACGCGCCAGGTATTCACCGATTACGGCAAGCCGCTTTGCGAAGAAGTCGTCAACGCACCTGCGCCGACAGGCACCGAAGTGCTGGTGCGCGTCGGTCATTGCGGAGTCTGTCATTCCGACATCCATCTGCATGACGGCTATTTCGATCTCGGCGGCGGCCGCAAGGCGGAGCTTGCCGGCGGACGGCCGCTTCCCTTCGCGCTAGGCCATGAGATCGAAGGTGAACTGGTCGCGGCTGGCCCCGATGTGAAAGGCGTCACCATCGGCAAGCGCTACGTGATCTATCCGTGGATCGGCTGTGGCGAGTGCGCGACCTGCGAGAGCGGCGACGAACACCTTTGCGCGAAACCGCGGCAGATCGGCATCCAGACGCAAGGCGGCTACGCTACCCATGTCTCGGTGCCGCATCCGAAATATCTGCTCGAATATGATCCGATCCCGCGCGATCTCGCCGGTACTTATATGTGTTCCGGCGTCACGGCCTATTCGGCTATCGCGAAACTCGGCGCGCTGGCGGAGCGCGGACCTGCGCTCATCATCGGCCTCGGCGGCGTCGGCATGATGGGATTCTCGTTTCTGAAAGCCCGCTCGCAACACAAGCCCATCGTGGTCGAGATCGACGCAAAGAAGCGCGAACACGCGCTTGCAAATGGTGCCGCTGCGGCCTTCGATCCCACCGACAAGGCGACACGCAAGGAAATCATGGTGGCCTCCGGCGGCGGTGTCCTGGGTGCGATCGATTTTGTCGGTTCCGATAAATCCGCGTCGCTAGGCTTTGGCGCGCTCGCCAAAGGCGGCTCGCTCGTGGTCGCAGGCCTGATCGGCGGCGAAATGCCGTTGTCGGTGCCGGTGCTTGGTCTGAAGGGCGTTTCGATTATCGGCAACTATGTCGGCTCGTTATCGGAAGCGAAGGAAATGCTGGCGCTGGTGCGCGCGGGCAAAGTCGCGCCGATCCCTGTGAAGACACGCCCGCTTTCGGAAGCCAATGCCGCGCTCGACGATCTGCGCGCTGGCCGCACCATCGGCCGGACAGTGCTGGTCGCTTAAAGCTTCGACTGCAATTTTTTCGCAAACGCCACGACGCCAGTGCGGCGCACGCGCTTCATGCGCTCGGCCGACAGAATGGCGTGAATGTCGGCAAACGCTGCATCGAGATCGTCGTTGATGACGACATAATCGTATTCGCCCCATCGCTTCAGTTCGTGCTTCGCGGTCTCAAGGCGCTTCTTGATGGTCTGCTCGTCTTCTGCCGCGCGGCGGCGGATGCGCTTCTTCATCTCGGCAATCGAGGGCGGCAGGATGAAAATGCTCACCACATCGGAGGCGGCCTTCTTATAAAGCTGGCGCGTGCCCTGATAGTCGATGTCGAACAGAATATCCTTGCCCTTTGCAATCGTCTTCTCGACCGGCTTCGCGGGCGTCCCGTAATAATTGCCGTGCACTTCGGCCCATTCCAGCAACTCGCCGGCGTCGCGCATCTTCTCGAATTCAGGGCGCGTCAGAAAGTGATAATGCACACCATCGACTTCGCTCGGCCGCCGCTTGCGCGTCGTCACCGAAATCGAAAGCTCGATATTCTCTTCTTTCTGCACCAAAAGCCTTGTCAGCGTGGTCTTGCCCGCACCAGAAGGTGAAGAGAGCACGAACATCAACCCGCGCCGCGCGATCTTCTCGCGCTTCGTCCCGCTTTTTTTGGTGAGTGTTTTCTTTTTCTTACTCAATGTTCTGCACCTGCTCGCGGAATTGATCGACGGCGGTTTTCAACTCTAATCCGATGGAAGTCAGCGAAACGTCGTTCGACTTCGAGCATAGCGTATTCGCCTCGCGGTTGAATTCCTGCGCCAGAAAATCCAGCTTGCGGCCGACCGCCCCGCCGTTCTTCAGCAACGCACGAGCCGCACCAATATGTGCGCTTAAACGGTCCAGTTCCTCGCGCACATCGGCTTTCGCAGCGAGTAAAGCCGCCTCCTGATGCAGCCGTTCGGGATCGAGCGTCGAGCTTGCCGCAAGCAATTCCTTGACCTGCTCGGCAAGCCGCGCGCGGATCGCCTCAACCGAACGCGACGGAGAGGCTTCGGCGGATTTCGTGAGCTTCTCGATTTCAGTAATGCGGTCCGAGAGCACGCCGCCGATGACGTTGCCCTCCTTGCCGCGCATCGCGGCTAGATCCTTGAGTGCGGCATCAAAACCTTTCAGAAGTGCCGCATTCGCGGTTTCGCGCTCGGCCTCGGTTTCCTCGGTTTCGATAATTTCCATCACACCTTTGATGCTTAAGATTCCGTCGATGCTCGCAGGCTGCGCTTCGATCTTCTTAGCCAGCTCGCGCGAAGTCGCGATCACGGCGGCCAGCACTTCCTCGTTCACGCGAACCTGTGGTGCCGCGCCCTCGCGCTGGATGGTGAGATTGACGTTGATATTGCCGCGAGAGAGCAACTTCGCGATCGCCGCGCGCAACAAAGGCTCAAGCGCCTCGCGGCCCGGCGGCAGCCGGAAGCGCACATCGAGCCCCTTGGAGTTGACGGACTTCAATTCCCACGCCCAACGCAGTTCGCCATGCGCGCCGGAGGCTCGGGCAAAGCCGGTCATGCTGGCAACAGTCATCGGAAAATGGTCCGCGATTCTCGGAATTTAACGCCGCGCGACCTTAACGAGCCGGGAAAAACCTCACAAGCGCGGCCGCTTATTGCTTCGGCTGCTCGGCTTTGGGCTGCTCGGATTTAGGCTGTTCCGATTTTGCTTCGGACTTTTTCTTCTCGGCCTCGGCTTTCTTGTCGGCCTTTTTCTTTTTCGCTTCGGCTGCCTTTTCGGCTTTCCGCTTTTGCTCGTCGGCTTTCCGTTTTTGTTCGGCAGCCTTCTCTTCTTTCCGCCTTTGCTCAGCCGCCCTTTCTTCCTTGGTCTTCGTATCGGCACCGAAGGTAGGCGTAGTCGATTGCGGCTGAACTTGCTGAACAGGAGGAGGCGGCGTTTGCGGGCTGGCTGCGGGCTGCACCTGTTGCGGCGCGTTCTGCTTCTGGAAGTCGCGCCAGCGCGCGACATTCTTCAGATGCTGGTCATAGGTTTCGGCGAATACGTGCCCGCCGGTGCCGTCGGCAACGAAATACAGCTCGTTCGTGCGCGAAGGATTGGCGACTGCCTCCAGCGATGCCCTGCCCGGATTTGCGATCGGTCCGGGCGGCAGTCCGTTGATCGTGTACGTATTATAAGGTGTCGCCTGCTCGACATCGGCGCGCGTCAGCGAGCGCCCGAGCGAACCTTTGCCGCCGACGATGCCATAGATAATCGTCGGGTCGGATTGCAGCCGCATCTTCTTGTTCAGGCGGTTCACGAACACGCCCGCGACCCGTGTGCGCTCGCTCGCAATCGCGGTTTCCTTCTCGACGATGGAGGCGAGCGTGATGAACTCGTTGAGGTCCTTGATCGGAAGATCCTGTGAGCGGCGCGCCCAGATTTCCTCGACCAGCCGCTTGTGCGCGGCGGTCATGCGCTGCAGCACCTGCTCGCGCGTAGTACCGCGCGTCACGCGATACGTCTCCGGAAGCAGCGAGCCTTCCGGCGGAACGCGCTGGATCGGCCCGCTTAGAACCTCGGAATCGTTGAGGCGCTGGAGGATCTGCTGGGTGGTCAGGCCTTCCGCCATGGTCACGGAATGCTGGATCGATTTTCCTTCGACGATGGTCTCCAGCACATCGCTCATGCTGGCGCCCTTCTCGAAGACATATTCGCCCGCTTTCAGCTTCTCGGTCGCACCGAGAATGACCGCGCCAGCGATGAACAAGGTCGGGTTTTCGATCACGCCTTCGCGCTTCAAGAGATCCGCCATATCGCGCAAGCCGGTGCGCTGCGGAATGTGGACGGAGCGTTCGCGGTCGAGCGGGCCGGTCGCGGTGAAACGCTGCGTGCCGTAATAGGCACCGCCGCCGACAAAAATCGCGACCAGCAGCAGGATTGTGAAGATCGCATTGCCGACAATCACGATCGGATGGCGGGCGCGCCGCGAGGGCGGCGCCGGCACGCGCTCCGGCGTAATCGCCTGACGCGGACTGCGTGGATTTACGAAGGGGCGATCTTGCTGAGGTTCGTCGTCGCGGCCAGCCATTACTCACATCTCTTTATTGATGGCTCGCCCGAACCAAATCCACACTAGCCGCAAGCTAAGGCCAAATATGGCCAAAGCGCGAAGCACACGAATTAGTGAGCTTTGCGGAAGATCAGCGACGCATTGGTGCCGCCGAAGCCGAACGAGTTGGAAAGCACCGTATTGATCTCGCGCTTACGCGGCGTATGCGGGACGAGATCGATCGGAGTTTCTTTTTCCGGGTTGTCGAGATTGAGTGTCGCCGGTGCGACCTGATCGCGCATGGCAAGCAGGCAGAAAATGGCTTCGGCCGAGCCCGCGGCACCGAGCAAGTGGCCGATCGAGGATTTGGTCGAGGACATCGAAATCTTCGAGGCGGCGTTGCCGACCAGCCGTTCGACCGCGCCAAGCTCTATGGTGTCGGCCATGGTCGAGGTGCCGTGCGCGTTGATGTAATCGATGTCGGATGCGGAGATTCCCGCGCGCTTCAACGCCATCGTCATGCAGCGGAATGCGCCTTCGCCGTTCTCCGAAGGAGCGGTGATGTGATAGGCGTCGCCGGAAAGGCCGTAGCCGATCAACTCGCCGTAGATTTTCGCGCCGCGCGCTTTCGCGTGTTCGTATTCCTCGAGCACGACCACGCCAGCACCCTCGCCCATGACAAAACCGTCGCGGTCCTTGTCGTAAGGACGCGACGCTTCCGTCGGCCGGTCATTATAAGAAGCGCAAAGCGCGTGCATCGCGGAGAAGCCCGCGAGCGCCATGCGGCCGACCGGAGATTCCGTGCCGCCGGCGACCATCACGTCGGCATCGCCCCACTGGATCAGACGCGCGGCATCGCCGATCGCGTGCGCGCCGGTCGAGCAGGCGGTCACCACCGAATGGTTCGGGCCTTTGAGCCCGTGCTGGATAGAAACATAACCGGACGCGAGATTGATGAGACGGCCGGGAATAAAGAACGGCGAAACGCGGCGCGGGCCTTTTTCTTTTAGCGTGATCGCGGTTTCCGCAATGCCTTCGATGCCACCGATGCCGGAGCCGATCAGAACGCCGGTCCGCTCGCGGTCTTCGTCGGTAGCCGGTTTCCAGCCTGAGTCTTCCAGTGCCTGGGTCGAAGCTGCAACGCCATAAAGAATAAAGTCATCGACCTTGCGGCTTTCCTTCGGCTCCATCCACTGATCGCGGTTGAAGGTGCCGTCGGAACCGTCGCCCTTGGGAATGACGTGGGCAATCTGGCAACGAAGATCGGAGACTTCGAATTCGTCGATCTTCTTCGCGCCGCTCTTGCCTTCGAGCAGACGCTTCCACGTCACTTCGACGCCGCAACCGAGCGGC
The DNA here is from genome assembly GCA_001464215.1 of Rhizobiales bacterium Ga0077548. Taxonomy (GTDB): domain Bacteria; phylum Pseudomonadota; class Alphaproteobacteria; order Rhizobiales; family Xanthobacteraceae. The sequence goes on from LNEZ01000062.1 coordinate 19,148, forward strand.
GATACCATCCCCAGCCCGGTGACGACGACGCGACGCATTTTCTTTGAATCCTGCTTATCGCGCGGGCATAAGAACCAACGCCGCCCGCGCGAAGAAGTCCTGACTTAGGACTTCGAGTTCTTTTCGAGGAACTTAACGGCGTCGCCTACGGTCAGGATGGTTTCCGCCGCGTCGTCAGGAATTTCGCAGCCGAATTCTTCTTCGAAGGCCATGACCAACTCGACGGTGTCGAGACTGTCCGCGCCCAAATCGTCGATGAAGCTCGCCTTGTCGTTCACCTTCTCGGCTTCGACACCGAGATGTTCGACAACGATTTTTTTAACCCGTTCGGCAATGTCGGCCATTGATACACCCTTGGTCGCCCGCAAGCTTTGTTCGAATTGTTGCCGCGAGAATTGTCCCCCCGCAGCGGGTCGGCCTTCTTTGTCCGATTGTTGAGCACCGCGCCAGTGAAAAATGCGGGGGTTCCCCGGCACCTTCCGGTCGCGGCCTCAGCCACCAAATCAAGGCCGCAGCGGTCGTAACATACTCATTTGCCCTGTCAAAGCGGCCTTTCCCGGCACAAGCGGCTGAAACTGCTTGCTTTTCCAGTGCGCTTGGCGGCGCGGGCGGCTTTTAGAGCATCGCCATGCCGCCGTTCACATGAATCGTCGTGCCGGTGACATAGGCCGCCTCGTCGGACGCGAGATAGACCGCCGCCGCCGCAATGTCCTCGGAAGTGCCGAGACGCTTCGCAGGCACGGACTCTAGGATCGCCTTTTTCTGCGCCTCGTTCAGCGCGTCCGTCATCGGGGTCGCAATAAAGCCCGGCGCAATGCAGTTCGCCGTCACGTTGCGGCTCGCAAGTTCGGCAGCCAACGACTTCATCATACCGACCATGCCGGCCTTGGCGGCAGCGTAGTTACCCTGCCCCGCATTGCCGGTGAAGCCGACCACCGAAGTGATGCCGATGATGCGGCCGAAGCGCTTGCGCATCATGTCCTTCGAGGCCGCACGCGAGAGACGAAAAGCGGCGGTGAGGTTGACCGCGATCACCTGATCCCAGTCTTCGTCTTTCAGGCGCATGAAGATGTTGTCTTTGGTGATGCCCGCGTTGTTCACGAGAATATCTACGCGCTCCATCTTTTCGTTCGCGGACGGGATCAGCGCTTCGACCGCGGCGCTATCCGAAAGATTGCACGGCAGCACATGGACGCGGTCCTTCATCCCGGTGGCGATTGCGTCCAGCGCATCCTTGCGCGTGCCGGAGATCGCGACCGTCGCTCCTCTCGCGTGCAGCGCTTTCGCGATGGCGGTGCCGATGCCGCTGGAAGCGCCGGTCACGAGCGCGGTTTTTCCCGAAAGATCGAACATCGTTTTTATCCTTATGCTTTCGCAGCTTTATAGGCGCTCACGTCATCCGGTGTGCCGACCGGCTGGCCGGAAACTTCTTTCGCGATGCGCTTGAGCAAGCCTGTCAGCACCTTGCCCGAACCCGCTTCGACGATCTTGGTCACGCCGTTCGCCGCGAGATACTGCACGCACTCGCGCCAGCGCACCGTGCCCGTCACCTGTTTCACCAGAAGATCGACGATCTCCGAAGGGTCCGTCACTGCGCTTGCGGTTACGTTCGCCACCACCGGCACAACCGGCTTCATCACCTGAACCTTGGAAAGCGCTTCGCGCATCGCGTCCGCGGCCGGCTGCATTAGCGCGCAATGGAATGGTGCCGACACCGGCAACATCATCGCGCGGATGCTTTTGCCCTTCGCGATTTCCGCCGCGCGCTCCACCGCGGCCTTCGAGCCGGAAACGACAACCTGCCCGCCGCCATTATCGTTCGCGACATCGCAGACATCGCCTTGGGCTGCCTCGGCAGCCAGTGCTTTCGCGGCATCGAGTTCGACGCCCAGGAGCGCTGCCATCGCGCCGGTGCCGACCGGCACCGCCTTCTGCATCGCCTGCCCGCGGATTTTGAGTAACTTCGCAGCGTCCGTGATCGAGAATGCGCCTGCCGCGGCAAGCGCCGAATATTCGCCGAGCGAGTGACCGGCGACGTATTTCACGTCGCGCGCAAGATTGAGTCCGGCTTCCGCTTCCAGCACGCGGACCACCGCGACCGAAACCGCCATCAGCGCGGGCTGCGCATTCTCGGTGAGCGTGAGCGTCTCCTGCGGGCCATCCCACATTACTCCGGAGAGCTTCTGGCCGAGTGCGGCGTCCACCTCGTCAAACACGGCCTTGGCCGCCGGAAAGCTCTCGGCCAGCGCCTTGCCCATGCCGACCGCCTGGCTGCCCTGACCCGGAAAGGTGAATGCGAGTGCCATGAAACCCTCGAAAAGTGCTTATTTTCCGGGCTCTTGGACACGGCCCGTGAACCCAAGTCAAGCCAGCCGGAAAGCCTTGCCTCCGGCACGGAATCCCCTATAAACCGCGCCTTCTGCCGGTTTTAGGCCGGGAGCTGAATGAAGGGTGGCGTAAGCCATAGGGCCAGTCGGTTCGTCCTTCAGTGTTCCCGCCTCTGAGATGTTTCGAGCCTTCACGAAGGCTCGGAGGGCTCGGCGCCAGACCGGCGTAGCTTTCTCGCGCGTCAGGACGTGACCGCGCAGCAAGTCGAAGAAATGATTACCCAGTACAAGGGCGTGATCGAAGCCGGTAACGGCGCGGTCCCCAAGCAGGAATACTGGGGCGTGAAGTCCCTCACCTATCGCATCCGCAAGAACCGCAAGGCGCACATGGCGCTCTTGAACATCGACGCGCCGGCCGCCGCCGTGCACGAGATGGAGCGGCAGATGCGGATTTCCGAAGACGTAATCCGTTTCATGACGGTGAAGGTCGAAGCGCTCGAAGAAGGTCCGTCTGCGATGATGCAGAAGCGGGACCGCGACGAGCGCCGTGGCGACCGTGACGACCGTCCCCGCCGCCGCGACCGTGACGGCGAAGAAGGCGGCAACTTCGGCGACGACAACGCGCCGGCTGCCGACGCAACCGAGGAGTCGAACTAATGGCCATGGGTGCATCAGGTGGCGCACGCCGCCCGTTCTTCCGCCGCCGCAAGACCTGCCCGTTCTCGGGCGATAACGCGCCGAAGATCGACTACAAGGACACGAAGCTTTTGCAGCGCTACATCTCCGAGCGCGGCAAGATCGTTCCTGCCCGCATCAGCGCGGTTTCCAATCTGAAGCAGCGCGAACTCGCAATCGCGATCAAGCGCTCGCGTTTCTTGGGTCTCCTGCCTTACGTTCTGAAGTAAGGCTCAACAATCTGCGTCGTGCGGGGTAACGCCCGCGCGGCGATGGTTGAGGCGGAATTGTCCGTCTCTAACCGCCGGAAAGGGTGGGACAGCTGACGATGGCACAGGTTTTCCTCATTGGCTTAGGCGCGGGCGCTGCTTCCGCGCTCCTGTTTGCGTCCATCGTTTCGGGCAGCCCGATCGCGATCCTCCTGTTTTATCTTGCGGCGCTGCCGGTCATGCTGGCTGCGATCGCGTGGTCGCATACGGCCGGGCTGATTGCGGTCGCGGTCGGCGCGCTCTCGCTCGCTGGCGTGCTGAACTACTGGGTCGCGCTCGTCTATCTCGCGTCGGTCGCAGGCCCCGCTTATCTCCTCGCTTATATGTCGATGCTCGGACGCGAAACGGCGCCGGCGAGCGCAAACAACGCGCCGGAAATGGAATGGTATCCGGTCGGCCGTCTTATTATCTGGGCCGGTCTCATCGCCTTCGCGTTAGTCACCGTCGTGATCCTGCAATTCGGCACCAGCCTCGAGCAGTATCAAAAAGAAATCCGCTCTACCTTCGAGCGCGCACTGAAGCTGCAGGCGCGCATTCCCGCCGATCAGCCGCTGAAGCTACCGGGCATACAGAACCCCGAGCAATTCCTGAATGCGCTGGTCGCGATCATGCCCGCTGCCGCCGCGGTGCTTTCCATGCTGACCAGCATCATCAATCTTTGGTTAGCTGCCCGCGTTGCCCGGGTCTCCGGGCGCCTGCGCCGCCCGTGGCCGAACCTGAACGAAGTCGCGTTGCCGATGTCTGCAGCGATCCTGCTTGGGGCGGCGCTTGTCATTTCCTTCCTGTCGGGGATGCCGGGCTTCATCGCGGCGATTTTGGTCGCGGTACTCGCGGTCGCCTATGCGATGGCCGGCTTCTCCACGCTGCACGCGATTACGCTGAATGCCCGCGCGCGGACCTGGATACTCGCGGGCGCCTGGACCAGCGTGATCCTGCTCGGCTGGCCGCTCGTGTTCGTGGCGATCCTCGGGATTGCCGATTCCGCTTTCGACCTGCGCGGCAAGCAAGCCGCGAAGAAACCGCCCTTTCCACCCCTTTCCCGAAATTGAAATCAGAGGAGTACTGAAGATGGAAGTTATTCTACTGGAGCGCGTCTCCAAACTCGGCCAGATCGGCGACACCGTGAAGGTGAAGGACGGCTTTGCCCGCAATTTCCTGTTGCCGAACGGTAAAGCGCTGCGCGCGACCGAAGCCAACAAGAAGAAGTTCGAGGGCATGAAGGCCCAGATCGAGGCGCAGAACCTCGAGCGCAAGCAGGAAGCGGAAGGCGTAGCAAAGAAGGTCGACGGCAAGTCGGTCATTCTCGTCCGTCAGGCCGGCGAAACCGGCCAGCTTTACGGCTCGGTCTCGACCCGCGACATCGCCGATGCGCTCACCAAGGACGGTGTCAGCGTCGAGCGCCGCCAGATCGTGCTCAACGCACCGATCAAGACCATCGGCCTGCACGTGCTCCCGGTTGCGCTGCATCCGGAAGTCGAGGTCAAGATCACCGTCAACGTCGCCCGTACCCCGGACGAAGCCGAGCGTCAGGCCAAGGGCGAAGACCTGACCGTCGCCCGCACCGACGACGAGGAAGCCAAGGCACAGGCGAAGGTCGATGCCGGCAAGTTCTTCGAAGAGACGCCGGAAGAGCTTAAGGCTGAGGGCGAAGCCCCGGCCGAGGAAGCGCCGAAGGCCTGATTTCCGCCTACGTCAATCAAAAGCCCCGGAACCGGCACTGCCGCTTCCGGGGTTTTTCGTTTTTGAGGTAAGCCTCGGAAATGTTTGAGGTTCGAAATTGTGCTTGCGCGCGGCGCGAGCGAACGTCAATCGCTTCGAAGAAATAATTTCCTGCCTACACGCAGCAAATTTCCGCCATCGTGTGGCTGTCAACTTTTTTCCGAATCGATTTGTAGCTTGTGAATTGCTGTGGGTGACGGATTCGCGCTTGCGACGACGTGGGCGCGTGCTAATTCAATCTTCCTTACGTGTCGCGTGTTGACGGCCCGAAGACCCAAACAGAAAACGCGAGACGATGGCACTCGACAGCGCACTCAGAAAAGCTTTTCCGGAACCCGACACCGCCGAGTTCCGGCAGGCGCCGCACAACATCGAGGTTGAGCAGGCGCTCCTGGGCGCGATCCTCGTGAATAACGAGGCGTTCTATCGCGTTTCCGACTTTCTGGAGCCAAAACACTTCTTCGAGCCGATCCATCAGCAGATCTTCGAGGTCGCGGGCAGCCTGGTCCGCGCGGGCAAGATCGCCTCACCCGTCACGCTCAAGACCTTCATTCCCGCCGAGACCGACATCGCAGGCTTGAACCCCCCGCAGTATCTCGCGCGGCTGGCGGCGGAAGCGACCACGATCATCAACTCGGAAGATTACGGGCGGAACATCTACGATCTGTCCACGCGGCGCGACCTGATCCAGATCGGCGAGGACATGGTCAACGTCGCTTACGACGCGCCGGTCGAGCTTTCGCCGCAGGAACAGATCAACGACGCCGAGCGGCGGCTCTACGAACTCGCGGAAATCGGCCGCTATGACGGCGGCTTCATGCGTTTCTCGGAAGCGCTCAAAGACGCGGTAGATCTTGCGAGCAAGGCCTACCAGCGCGACGGCGGGCTATCGGGCGTCGCGACCGGCTTCCTCGATCTCGACCACCTCATGGGCGGCTTGCAGCGCTCGGACCTGATCATCGTCGCGGGACGACCGGCCATGGGCAAAACCGCGATCGCCACCAACATCGCCTACGAGATTGCGCAGAACTATCAGGGCGAGCCGAAGCCCGACGGCTCCATTGAAACCGTTTCCGGCGGCATTGTCGGCTTCTTCTCTCTGGAAATGTCGGCGGAGCAGCTCGCTACCCGTATCATCTCCGAGCAGACCGAAATCCCGTCATCGCGCATCCGCCGCGGCGAAATCTCGGAGCAGGACTTCTCCAAGCTCGCGGGTGCCGCGCAGCATATGCAGACCGTACCTCTTTATATTGACGACACCGGCGGCATTTCTATCGCGCAGCTCACCGCGCGCGCGCGCCGCCTGAAGCGCCAGCGCGGGCTCGACGTCATGGTGGTGGATTACTTGCAACTGCTCGCAGGCTCGAAACGCGCCGGCGACAACCGCGTGCAGGAAGTGACCGAGATCACCACGGGCCTGAAGGCGCTCGCCAAAGAACTCGATGTGCCGATCATCGCGCTCTCCCAGCTATCGCGTCAGGTCGAAGCGCGCGACGACAAGCGCCCGCAGCTTTCCGACCTGCGCGAATCCGGCTCGATCGAGCAGGACGCCGACGTCGTGCTCTTCGTCTATCGCGAGGAGTATTACCTGAAGAACCGCGAGCCGAAGCCCGGCACCGAAGAGTGGTTCAAGTGGGAAACCGAATTGAAGGCCGCCGAAGGCCGCGCCGAGATCATCATCGGCAAGCAGCGCCACGGCCCGACCGGCACCGCGAAGCTCTCCTTCGAGGCGGCCTATACGCGCTTCGGCAATCTCGCGCGCGAAGACCAACTGCCGGAACGGCGGGGGTAGTATCCATCCACGTCTTAACTGCGTTGATGTGCTGCAAAGGCGTGGATGCCCGCGACAAGCGCGGGCATGACGAAATAGAGAGTGGCGACAATTTCTCCGCCGTTCGTTAAGTTCCGCGCCATGTCCGACTCCCTCCCCCCTGAAGCGACTGGCCTCTTGACCGTCGATCTCGCGGCACTCGCCGCGAATTGGCAGGCGCTTAAAAAACGCGCCGGCCGCGCGAATTGCGCGGCGGTCGTCAAGGCAGACGCTTACGGCACCGGACTCGAGCAGGCGGCTCAGGCGCTGGTCAAAGCCGGCTGCGATACGTTCTTTGTCGCGACCTTCGACGAAGCGCTGCGGCTCCGCACCATCCTGCCTTCGGTCACGATTTATCTCTTGAACGGGCTCAGCCCCGGCAGCGCCGAGGTCGTGTGCGGCATCGACGTTCGGCCCGTGCTCGGCTCGCTTGCCGAGATCGAGGAATGGGAAGCGCACGCGGATGCTTCCGGCGAGGAAGCGCCCGCCGCCATCCACATCGACACCGGCATGAACCGGCACGGCATCTCGCTTGCCGAAGCGGAAGCATTGGCGCCAAAGCTCGTGACCGACGAATACAGCTTCAAGCCGGCGCTCGTGATGAGCCACCTCGCCTGCGCGGACGAGCCCGAACACGTATTAAACAAGCAGCAGATCGAGGCGTTCTCCGCGATCATCAAGAAATTTCCCGGCATCCCCGCTTCGCTCTGCAACTCCGCGGGATTGCTCGCTTTCCCGGAAGCGCATTTCGATCTGGTGCGGCCCGGCATCTCTTTATATGGCGGCCGCGCGCTGCACGACGGAGAGAACCCGATGCGGCCTGTCGTGAAACTGCAAGCCCGCATCGTTATTGTGCGCGAGGCGAAAGCAGGCACAACGGTGGGCTATGGCGCGCGGCTGAAACTCGCGCGGGATTCCAGACTGGCGATTGTCTCGGCGGGCTATGCCGACGGCATTTTCCGCGCGGCGGGCTCCTCCGACAACAAGAAGGGCGCGGAAGCGATTGTAGCGGGCACGCGCTGCAATATCGCCGGACGGATTTCGATGGACCTGCTGGCGGTGGATGTGACGGATGTCCCGAACGTCGCGCGCGGCGATCTCGTCACGCTGATCGGTGACGGAATTACGGTGGACGATTTGGCGGATCATGCGCGCACCATCGGCTACGAAGTGCTGACATCGTTGGGTAAGCGCTGGAAACGAATTTACTCCGAATAACTTTTTCTGATGGGGACGAACATGAAAGCCGAAGACGCCAGCGAAATGATGGACTCTGAAAAGTCCGCGGACCAGTTCAAGACGCGCACTGCGATCATGATCGCGGTGCTTGCGATGCTGCTCGCGATCACCGGCCTCGGCGGCCAGAACGCGGCGAAGGAAGCGACCAACAACAATATCTTCGCGTCGAA
>LNEZ01000063.1 GCA_001464215.1 Rhizobiales bacterium Ga0077548
GCCGCATCTCACTCGGCCTCAAGCAGACCATGGCGAACCCATGGGATGCCTTTGCCGAGAAGCATCCGGTCGGCTCCAACGTCGAAGGCGAAGTGAAGAACATGACCGAGTTCGGTCTGTTCATCGGCCTCGACGGCGAAGTGGACGGCATGGTTCATCTCTCCGACCTCGACTGGAACCGTCCGGGGGAGCAGGTGATCGAAGAGTTCAAGAAGGGTGACATGGTGAAAGCGGTCGTTCTCGACGTTGACGTCGAGAAGGAGCGCATCTCGCTCGGCATCAAGCAGCTCGAAGGCGATCCGTTCGCGGAAGCCGGCGATCTCAAGAAGGGTGCGGTCGTTACCTGCGAAATCACCGCGGTGAACGACGGCGGCATCGAAGTGAAGATTGTCGATACCGACATGACCGCCTTCATCAAGCGCTCCGACCTCGCGCGTGACCGTAACGATCAGCGCCCCGAGCGTTTCGCGGTCGGCGAGAAAGTCGATGCCCGCGTGACCCTGTTCGACAAGAAGGCCCGCAAGGTTGGCGTGTCGATCAAGGCGCTCGAAATCGCCGAAGAGAAGGAAGCCGTCGCGCAGTATGGGTCTTCCGACTCGGGCGCGACCTTGGGCGACATCCTCGGCACAGCGCTGAAGCAGCGGGATACCAAGTAAGTCCCGCTTTCGCTTCCAGTCTTGGCAAACGGCTTGTTAACGGCGGACCAAAATCCGCCGTTAACTGCTTTTTGAGTGGCGGAGAACTGAATCGCGGCGCATACACCACGCGAACTGACTGGATATGGAGAAGCTAAAATGTCTCTCGATGTTGATCAGGCAATCGACCGCCGCCGTATGCGGCGCAAGGTAACCTTCTGGCGTATCTTCACAGTGGTTGCGGTCTTGATCGCGGCCGGCGGCCTACTCGCAGGCGTAGGCGGCTCGAACTACATCGAGAAGTCGAGCGCTCATGTCGCGCGCGTGACCATCGGCGGCCTGATCCGCAACGACCGCGAGCGCGTGAAACTCTTCGAGGAAATCGAAAAGTCCGGCGCGAAAGCCGTTCTCGTCGTCATCGACAGCCCCGGCGGCACGGTGACGGGGTCGGAACAGCTCTTCAAATCGCTCCGCAAGCTCAACGAAAAGAAGCCCGTGATCGCAGTGGTCGAAGGTTCGGCGGCGTCGGGCGCCTATATCGCGGCGATCGGCACCGAGCGCATCTTCGCGCCGAGGAGCGCGATCATCGGCTCGATCGGCGTCATCTTCCAGTATCCGAATTTCCACCAGCTTTTGCAGAAAATCGGCGTCGATGTGGAGAGTATCAAGTCGTCGCCGCTGAAGGCCTCGCCGAACGGCTTGGAGCCGACCTCGCCGGAAGCCAAGGCCGCGGTCGCATCTCTCGTTGCCGATAGCTATGGCTGGTTCAAGGATCTCGTCAAAGAGCGCCGCGCACTCGATAACGCGACGCTGACCAAGGTCTCCGACGGCCGCGTGTTCACCGCGTCACAGGCGCTGCCCTTGAAGCTGATCGACGAGATCGGCGACGAGAAGACCGCACGCGAGTGGCTTGCGAAGAACAAGAGCGTAGCGGCGGACCTCAAGGTACGTGACTGGCGAGTACGCACGGCCGGTTCCGAGTTCCGCTGGTTGAGTGCGGCATCCTTGCTCGAATTCGCGGGCTTCGCGACGCTTGCATCTGCGATTTCGAATGACGGCGTATTGCGCGCCGCAGCGAGCGCGCAGCTTGACGGGCTTTTGGCGCTCTGGCACCCTCAATTGCGTAATTGAGAGCTAGCGCAACTCATTTTGATCGCTTGGCTTTTTTGCTTTTTAGCCAGGCGGTTTTTCGAGCCTGAAATTCCTTAAGCGGCGGGTCAAACCACTTGTCGATGATCAAATCCGAACTCGTGCAACGGATCGCAACCGCGAACCCGCACCTCTATCAGCGCGACGTCGAAAACATTGTCGATGCGATACTGGATGAGATCACGCTTGCGCTTGCGCGCGGCGACCGCGTGGAACTGCGCGGCTTCGGCGCATTCTCGGTGAAGAACCGCCCCGCGCGTCTTGGCCGCAATCCGCGCACCGGCGCGCAGGTCAAGGTGCAGGAAAAAGTCGTGCCCTATTTCAAGACTGGCAAGGAGATGCGCGACCGTCTGAACAAGGCGCGCACGCCGGCGAAATAAGAACACGAATAGATTTGTTTCTTTCGCTGACCCGTAACGGAGCTGCCTGAATGCGCAAACTCCTGCGCTGGCTGATCCTCGTTCCGATCGCCATTCTTCTGGTGCTGCTTGCAGTCGCAAACCGCGTGCCGGTGACGCTGTCGCTCGATCCGTTCTCGCGCGAGGCACCGGCGCTGGCCGTGACATTGCCCTTGTTCGTGGCGCTTCTGCTCGCGGTCGCAATAGGCGTCGTGATCGGAGGCATTGCCGCCGGCATCGGGCGGATGCGCTGGCGCTACCGCGCGAAGAAGGCCGAGCGGGCGGCAGAAAAACTCTCCGCCGAGAACGAAGCTTTCTTCCGGGCGACGGCCGCGCGGGAGCGCGAAGCGGAAATACCGTCCCGTGAGATAGCGCTGCGCCAATAATGTCGGCAGGAAATTTGCGTTTCGTTTCGGCTGCGGAGATCGACAAGATCCTCGATTTCCCGTCGCTGATCGCGGCCCTTCACGAGGCATTTTGCGCGGACATCGAAACGCCGCTGCGGCATCACCACGCGATCGCGCGCGACGACGGCGAAGCGGCACTTCTTTTAATGCCCGCCTGGACTAAAGAAAAAGCAGGCAGCTTCCTCGGCACCAAGACCGTGACCGTTTTTCCGGGCAATCTGGCAAAGGGTCTCGGCTCGGTCGCGGGCACCTATCTCCTGATGTCCGGCGACACCGGCGAGCCGCTGGTCACCATCGACGGGCACCGGCTTACTTTATGGAGAACTGCGGCGGCTTCCGCGTTGGCTGCGAAATATCTCGCGCGCCAGGATGCTTCTCATCTCCTCTTGATCGGCGCGGGGGCGCTTGCACCCTATCTCGCCCGCGCCCACGCGGCGGTTCGTCCCATCAAGAAAGTCTCGATCTGGAATCGCTCAAGCGCGCGCGCAGAAGAAGTTGCCGAAAATCTTGCAGGCGAATCTTTCGCGGCCGAAGTCGTGAGCGAGCGCGAAGTTGCTGCGCGCGACGCCGATATCGTGACCTGCATCACGCTTTCGCAAACGCCGGTGCTTGAAGGCGACTGGCTGAAGGCGGGCGCGCATATCGATCTTGTCGGCGCCTTCCGGCCCAACGCGCGGGAGGCGGACGATGCCGCAATCAGGCGCGCGAAGGTTTATGTTGATACCCGCCGGGGCGCCTTGAAAGAGGCCGGCGACATCGTGATCCCGATCGCCGCCGGTATCCTGAAAGAGGGCGATGTGCAGGGCGACCTGTTCGATCTCTGCCGGGGACAGGCCAAAGGCCGCGATAGCGCCGCCGAAATCACGCTTTTCAAGTCGGTCGGTACTGCGATCGAGGACCTGGCCGCGGCGATTAAGGTCTGGAAGAAGCTAGCTTAAGGCTCTGCAAAGCCTAAAGTGGACATGACCGGCGGCCCATGGCATCGGAAGCGCCAAGGACCGACAAAATGATCGTCAAAATCTGCGGGATCAAGGACTTGGCAGCGATGGATGCCGCGCTCGAGGCGGGCGCGGACATGGTCGGGCTCGTCTTTTTCCCGGCAAGCCCGCGCCATGTCACGCAGGCGGCGGCTGCAGAACTAGCCGGTCGTGCACGCGGCAAGGCAAAGGTCGTCGCCCTTTCGGTCGATGCCGATGACAAATTGATCGACGCAATCGAGGCAAGTATCGCTCCCGACCTGCACCAGTTGCATGGTTCCGAGACGATGGCGCGGGTCAGCGAACTTCGCGCGCGCACCGGGAAGCACGTGATGAAAGCGATCCCCGTTGCGAGTGCATCCGACCTCGCGCCGCTTGCCGCTTATGAAGCGGTTGCGGACTGGATTCTGTTCGACGCCAAGGCGCCGAAAGACGCGACGCGTCCCGGCGGCCACGGCCAGACCTTTGACTGGTCGCTCTTAAAAAATATCAAGCGGACGAAACCTGTGATGCTTTCCGGAGGCATCCATCCGTCGAATGTTGCGCAAGCCATCGCACAGGTTAGCCCCGATGCGGTGGATGTGTCGTCCGGAGTCGAAAGCGCGCCGGGCGTAAAAGACCGCGAAAAGATTTTTGCGTTTGTGCGCAATGCGCGCAACGCAGTCATGGAGCGTGCATCGTGAGCGATCGCGCAAATTCACTTCGCACCGGGCCGGATGAGCGCGGACACTTCGGCATTTTCGGCGGCCGCTTCGTCGCTGAAACTTTGATGCCGCTCGTGCTCGATCTTGAGAAGGCTTACGAAGACGCGAAGAAAGACCCGGCCTTCAGACGAGAGATGGATTACCATCTCAAGCATTTCGTCGGCCGTCCGAGTCCGCTTTATTTTGCGGAGCGCATGACGGAGCATTTCGGCGGCGCGAAGATTTATTTCAAGCGCGAAGACCTGAACCACACCGGCGCGCATAAAGTGAATAACGTGCTCGGCCAGATCATGCTCGCGAAGCGCATGAAGAAGCCACGTGTGATCGCCGAAACCGGCGCCGGTATGCATGGGGTCGCGACCGCAACCCTCTGCGCGAAGTTCGGACTAAAGTGCGTGGTCTTTATGGGTTCGGTCGATGTCGCGCGACAGGAGCCGAACGTGCTTCGTATGCGCGCGCTAGGCGCCGAAGTGCATCCGGTCGAAAGCGGCTCGAAGACCCTGAAAGACGCGACGCGTCCCGGCGGCCACGGCCAGACCTTTGACTGGTCGCTCTTTGGTGCGCGACTTTCAGTGTGTGATTGGTGACGAAACGAAATCGCAGATCATGGAACTTGAAGGTAAGTTTCCGAACGCGCTTGTCGCCTGTATCGGCGGTGGCTCGAACGCGATGGGCCTGTTTCACCCGTTCCTCGACGACCGCGATGTTGAAATCTACGGCGTCGAAGCGGCAGGCCACGGCCTCGACAAGCATCACGCGGCCTCGCTTGCCGGCGGCAAGCCGGGCGTGCTGCACGGCAATCGCACTTATCTCTTGATGAACGAAGACGGCCAGATCGAAGAAGCGCATTCGATCTCGGCGGGTCTCGATTATCCCGGCATCGGCCCTGAACATTCCTGGTTGCACGAAATCGGCCGCGTGAAATATCTGTCTGCGACCGACGACGAGGCGCTCGCCGCATTCCAGCTTTGCTCGCGGCTCGAGGGCATCATCCCGGCGCTCGAGCCGAGCCACGCGCTTGCCAAGCTCGATCAGCTCGCGCGCGGAAAACCGAAAGATCACATCATCGTCCTAAATATGTCCGGACGGGGTGACAAGGATCTGGCTTCGGTCGCGGGCTACATCAACAAGAAGATGTCGGCATGAATACGCAGCGCGTAGCGATGCTTCTGCTTTCGCCTGCGTTTATCGCGGCGGGCATGATTGCCGGCTATGCGCAGGAGCGTTTCAAGGAGAATCCGATTAAGGAAGGTGCCTGGGTCTATCCGACCGAGAAGATCGCGCCCGCCACCGTCGAGGCTTTCTGCCAATCCGGCTTTTCGGTGCATTTCGCCGATGGCGGTTTTTTCACCGTGCTCAATCATCCGATCGCGCGCATGAAGAAGAAGCTCTCGGTCGATACCCAGGGCTCTTGTGCGTTCGACGCGGAGAAACAAGCTTCTTCCTGCACCGGGCAGGAAACCGACGGCACGAAGAGATTTCCGTTGAACGAAAACAACGCTTTCGAGCGCGACGGAAATTATCTGAAGCTGACCACGACCTTCATCGACCGCGAGAGCAAGGAGAAGGTCTCCTACATCACCTATCCGGTGCGCTGCCCCGACAAGGTCGTGCGCGAAATCCTGACTAAGGCGATCCCGCCCAAATGAGCGCTGCTACCCGTATCGATACGCGCTTCAAGGAGCTCGCAGGCGAAGGCCGCGCGGGACTCGTGACCTTTATCACCGGCGGCGATCCCGATTACGATACTTCGCTTGCGATCCTGAAGGCGCTGCCGAAAGCTGGCGCGGACATCATCGAAGTCGGCGTGCCGTTCACGGACGCGATGGCCGACGGTCCGCCGATTCAGGCCTCATCCTTGCGCGCGCTCGCGGCAGGGCAGTCGCTGAAAAAAACCATCGCGATGGTGCGCGAGTTTCGCGCGACCGATAACACGACGCCGGTCGTGCTCATGGGTTACTACAACCCGGTCTATATCTACGGCGTCGACAAGTTTCTGAAAGACGCGAAGGAAGCCGGCGTCGATGGCCTAATTGTGGTCGATCTGCCGCCGGAAGAAGACGAGGAACTTTGCCTTCCCGCGATGAAGGCCGGCATCAACTTTATCCGGTTAGCCACGCCGACGACCGACGACAAGCGGCTGCCTGCGGTGCTGAAAAACACTTCCGGCTTTGTCTATTACGTTTCGATCGCGGGCGTTTCTGGTGCTGCGACCCCGCAAGCTTCAAACGTGATCGAAGCGGTCGCCCGCATCAAGCGCCACACGAAACTGCCGATTGCCGTCGGCTTCGGTCTGAAGACGCCGGAACACGCGCGTGCAATCGCATCGGGCGCTGACGCTGCCGTAGTCGGTTCCGCCTTGGTCGAAGCCGTGCGCATGAGCCTTGACGATAAAGCGCGGGCGACCCCGAAAACCGTGAAAGCTGTGACCGATCTGGTCTCGGCGCTTGCCGAAGGTGTGCGTTCCGCGCGCCGCAAAGCCGCGGAATAACACGGGTTTCTAGAAGCCCGCGGCACCCTATATAATGTTTATCGGAATACGCCCGGAGCACCGAGCATGAACTGGATCTCGAATGTCGGCCCGAAAATCCGCTCTTTTCTCGGCCGCCGCGAAGTGCCGGAAAACCTCTGGATTAAATGCCCGGAGACCGGCCAGCTCGTCTTTCACAAGGACGTCGAAGCGAACCAATGGGTGATTCCGGGTTCGAACTATCATATGCGCATGGGCGCGATCCCGCGCATGAAAGCGACGTTCGATAACGAAACCTGGCTCGACATCGCGGTGCCCGGCGTTCCTGCCGACCCGCTGAAATTTCGCGACGAGAAGAAATATGCCGACCGCATCAAGGATGCGCGGACGAAGACCGGCATGAATGATGCGGTCAAACTCGGCTACGGCAAACTCGAAGGTGTCGCGGCCGTAATCGCCGTGCAGGATTTCGATTTCATGGGCGGCTCGCTCGGCATGGCGGCGGGCGAAGCGGTCGTCAAAGGCCTTGAGACTGCGGTCGAGAAAAATACACCCTTCATTCTTTTCGTAGCCTCGGGCGGCGCGCGAATGCAGGAAGGCATTCTCTCGTTGATGCAGATGCCGCGCACCACGGTCGCGGTGCAGCGTCTGCGTGCGGTGAAGAAGCCTTATATTGTCGTGCTTACCAATCCGACCACCGGCGGCGTCACTGCGTCCTACGCAATGCTGGGCGACGTGCACATCGCCGAGCCCGGCGCGCTGATTGGCTTCGCCGGCCCCCGCGTGATCGAGCAGACCATCAGAGAAAAACTTCCGGCCGGGTTCCAGCGCGCGGAATATCTGCGCGATCACGGCATGGTGGATATGGTCGTGCATCGCCATGAGATGCGCAAAACCCTGGCGCGCATTTGCGGCCTTCTGACCAAGTCTCCGGCCGCCGCCAGTAAACCGGCGCTCGCAGCCCCTTCGCCCATGGGGGCGGGGTGAGCGGGAGTAAGCTGCCGGAGTCGGTCGCCGATCAAGTTCTCGCAAGACTCGGCACGCTTCACCCGAAACGGATCGACCTTTCGCTCGGCCGGCTGAACCGGCTCTTGGCAGCACTCGGCAATCCCGAGAAGAAGCTGCCGCCCGTGATTCATGTTGCCGGCACCAACGGCAAGGGCTCAACGGTCGCGTTCTTGCGCGCGATGCTGGAAGCCGCCGGCAAGCGCGTGCACGCTTACACCTCGCCGCATCTGGTGCATTTTCACGAACGCATCCGGCTCTCGGGCAAGATCGTAAGCGACGAGGCGCTTGCGGCGGCGCTAGAGGAAACCGAGCGCGCGAACGCAGGCGAAGAGATTACCTTCTTCGAGATTTCGACCGCGGCGGCACTTCTTCTGTTCTCGCGTGAAGACGCCGACGTGTTGCTGCTGGAAGTCGGCCTCGGCGGCAGACTCGATGCAACGAATGTCATTGAGAAGCCGCTCGCAACCGTCGTGACCCCGGTCTCGATCGATCACACCGAATATCTCGGCCCGACGCTCGAACATATCGCGGCGGAGAAGGCCGGCATCTTCAAGCGTGGTTCGCCCGCGGTTATCGCGCGCCAGGACAGTTCGGCGCTTGCGGTGCTGGAGCGCGCCGCGCGCAAGGCGGCAAGCCCGCTCTTCATCTCGGGCGAACAGTGGCATATGCACGAAGAAGGCGGTCGTCTCGTCTTTTCCGACGAGCACGGCCTGCTCGATCTGCCGCGGCCGCGGCTTTTCGGCCGCCACCAGATCGAGAACGCGGGCACGGCGGTCGCGACCTTGCGAGCGGTTCCCTCGCTCGGCATTCCGGCGAGCGCAATCGAGGCTGGCCTGCAAAAGGCCGATTGGCCCGCGCGGATGCAGAATCTTTCCGGCGGCAAACTCGCGGAGATATTGCCTGCGGGTTCGGAGCTTTGGCTCGATGGCGGGCACAACGCTGCGGGCGCTGATGCGGTTGCGGCAGCAGTCGGCGAAATGGAAGAACGCGTGCCGCGCCCGCTGGTGCTGATTGCCGGAATGCTGACGACAAAAAGCGCGGAAGATTTCCTCGCGCGCTTTTCGGGAATCGCGCGATATGTCTTCGGCGTTTCGCCGCCGGGGGAAGCATCGCGCCCGGCTTCCGAGATCGTATCCGCCGCGCGCAAGGTCGATATCCAGGCCGAAGCGGCAACGGGCGTTCTCGATGCGCTCGCGCGCGTGAAGAACCTGAAACTCTCCGCACCGCCACGCGTCTTGATTACCGGCTCGCTGTATCTCGCGGGCGAAGTGTTGGCCGAAAACGAAACGCCGCCTAAATAAACAAACAGAGCGCTTCTTTTTCAAGAAGCGCTCTGGGTAGCGTTTTTTTAACTTAGCTCGCGCGTCAAGCGTTACGCAGTGGTATCGATCCACTGCTCGATCTTGGCCTTCGGATAAGCGCCGATCAGGCGCGAAGCCATCTCGCCGTTCTTGAAGATCATCAAGGTCGGGATCGACATGATGCCGTATTTCGACGCGACGTTCGGGTTCTCGTCCACGTTCAGCTTCACGATCTTCACTTTGCCGCCGTTCGCAGCAGCGATCTCTTCGAGCGCGGGCGCGATCTGACGGCAGGGTCCGCACCATTCGGCCCAGAAATCGACCAGCACCGGCTCGCTGGCTTTGAGCACGTCGTTATCGAAAGAAGCGTCGGAGACTTTATCGACGGCCATGACGGACCTCTTGGGGAGCGTTGGAATCGGGAGGGAAACTCTCTGCCGCATAGGTAGGTTTCATGCCGGGCAGGGTCAAGACACGATTAGGCGAACGCAAGGCTCGTCTGCGTTTTCAGCCGCTGCCATGCGGATTCGAGCGATTCCTGCGGGATTTCGAAGACACGCGGCGCGGCTGTGAATACCAATAGCGCCTTGAACGCGCGGCCCGGAAACGCCGCTGCAAGCGCCGCGCGATAAGCGGCTAGCTGCGCGATATAATGTTCCGGAATTTCGCCTAGCGAAGCGGGCACGAAGCCGTCCGACTTGAAATCCGCGAAGGTGACGAGACGCTCGCTGACTTTGATGCGGTCGAGCCGCGCCGGGATTTCGATCTCGTGCGCGCCGTCAGCGACACGCGCGATCAACTCAGGCTCTGCCCGGCTGCCGGGCACAAAGATTTCCGCACAATCAGGGCTCGCGATGACGGCAAGCACCTCGCGCGCGAGCTTTTCTTTCTTCGCTTGCGTGAAATCAGGTCCAGCCTGCGCGAGATAACGCAGTGCCGCCGCTTCGCGCGCCTCGACCGGAAGCTCCGGTAGTGACTGCAACAGACGATGCAGAAGTATGCCGCGCGCCTTGCCGCCTTCCTTCCTTGCCGCCGCCTCGCGCTTGAAGTCGCGCGGGGTCTGCGAAGGGGGCAATCGTACGCGTTGTATTTCACGCTCTACATATGTCGCTGCAAGCCAGGCTGGAGCTTCGGCAATACTTTCTTTCTCCGCCTTTTTCTCCATTGCGAGCGGTGGGAACGCAGGCGTACGCCAGCGAATGACTTCGTCTGTGCTGTAGCCAACCTTGTGCTTCGTCACATTTTTGCTATCACCCACAAGCGCCTTGTCGACGAGATCGTACCAGGAGCCGGCTTCCGCCTCGTTCTGTTTTTTATTAAGTGCGCCGCAGACTACGAGTACGTCGGCGGCTCGCGTGAGCGCTACATACAACAGCCGCCGATATTCCTGCTCGCGCAACTTACGCGCCTTGTCCCGCGCATCGGCCACCGCCTGCGAATTCTCCTCTTTGCGCGCGGCCCAGACCAGCTGCGAGGTCTCTTCGGCTATCCGCTCGTCCTGCATCCGGACCACGCGCGGGTCCTTGGTAGGCGAGGGCAGCGAGGTCGTGTCCGCAAGCACGACGATCGGCGCCTCCAGCCCTTTCACACCATGTACGGTCATGACGCGGACGGCCGTACCTTCCGCCTCCAGGTCGCGCTTCACCTCGGCTTCGGTACGCCGCAGGAAGGAGAGAAACCCGTGCAGCGACGGCGTTTCCGCCGCTTCATAGGACAGCGATGCCGCCAAAAACTCGTCGAGCGCATCCGCCGCCTCTAAGCCGAGCCGCGCGATCATTTTCTTGCGGCCACCGTCGCGGCCGAGCACGCGCGAATAGAAATCGAATGGCCGCAGGTGCAGTGCAATTTCGCGCCAGCGTGCGAGCGTCTTTGCCGCATCATTGTAACGCGTGTCGTCCACTTCGGTGAGACGCTGCATCAACGTGTTGCTTCTATCGAAGCAGAGCGTAAACAAATCCTCGTCGGAGAAACCGAACAGCGGCGATCTCAGTACGCAGGCAAGCGAGAGATCGTCTTCGGCAAGCAGCAACGCATCGCCTAGCGCGAGCATATCCATGACCGCGATGTTCTCGGTAAGCGTCAGGCGATCGGCGCCTGCGACCGGAACCTTCTCCTGCTTCAATGCGCGCAGGATTGCATCGAACAGCGGTCCGCGGCTTTGCACCAGTACGATGATGTCGCCGGCCGTAACCGCTTTGGGAGTGTCGCGATTCTTTGGGTGTCCGACCGGCAAGCGGTCGTCAATCCACGTCCTGACCGCTTTCGCGATCTGGCGCGCGAGCAGCATTTGCGCGGTGGTTTCGCGCATTTTGTCGTGTGGCTTGTCCCAGCCGTCATCTTCGCTCGTGTTTTTCCCGGCTTTGATCGGCGGCCAGATCTCGACCATGCCGGGCGCCTTCTGGCGGACGGCTTCATGAACGGGTGCTGCCGTATCATTCGCCGAGAGACCAGAGCGTGCGGTCTCCCCCGCGAATACCGTATCGATTGCGCCAAGCACCGAGGCGGTGGAACGGTACGAGCGGAGTAGCTTTGGTTCGCTCATGGTGCCGCCGCTTGCCGCGATCTGCTTCGAAAAATTCCGGCGCATCTCGTCGAAGCGTCTTGGGTCCGCGCCCTGAAAGCTGAAGATCGACTGCTTCTCGTCGCCGACCGCAAAAATCGTGCGTGGATAGTCTGATGCGCCTTGCCCCGCGAAAAACTCCTCTGCGAGCTTCGCGATGATCCGCCACTGGTCGGGGCTCGTATCCTGCGCTTCGTCCACGAGAATGTGGCTGATACCGCCATCCAACTTGAAATGAACCCAGGCCGATTCTTCGCGCTCGAGCAGCCCGACGGTCTTGGTCACTAGGTCCGCAAAATCCAGCACGCCGCGGCGCGCTTTCGCCTCTTCGTAGCGTTCGACGACCGCGCGGGCGAGGGTAAGAAGCGCGATGCTGCGGTCGCGTTCGGCGATGGCGAAGAGCTTATCGCGCAAACCTTTCGCGCGCACCGCCTCGGCTGCCAGTCTCGCAAACAACGCGGGGCTTGCCTTTCGCGCCTCTTTGCTCCCGAAGTTTTCCTCTTCGCGTATTTCACCGTCAGTCTTGAAGAATACAGCGAGATAAAGTGCAGCGACTTCGGCAGGCTCGCCGTTAATCGCACGCAGCAGCCGCTCTCCGGTTTGCCTTGCGTATCCCCCGAGCGGGATCAGCGCATCGCTTACGGCCTGCCACCCGCTGCGCGGCAAATGCGGGCCTTCAAAAATCTCGTGCTGCAACGACACGATGCTGTCGCCTGCATTCAACCCCAAGACTTTTGTGAGCATCGCCGGATCGAATGTAGTCAGCCTGCGGCTCGCACGCACCGCTTCGCCGATGACTTTCTCGATGGTGTCGTCGCCCGCGATTTCGATGCAGTGCGCAAGCGCTTGTCCGAGCGCGGAAGCAGGAGCGCGCCCCGCTTCTAGCAGGACTTGTAGCCGCGCACTCTCGATCAGGTCGCGCTCGCCGAGATCGTCGAGCACCTCGAAGCCCGCAGGCGCTTCTGCTTCGACCGGAAACATATGCAACACGCGATCGCAGAAGGCATGAATGGTTTGCACTTTGAGACCGCCCGGCGTTTCGAGCGCCGCCGAAAACAGCCTGCGTGCCTTTGCGCGCCGTTCGGGCGACGGTTTCCCCGACTCCACTTCGGAAATCGCGCGGTCAAGTGCGTCGTCGTCGAGCCGCACCCATGCCGAAAGTTTTTCCAGCACCTTGTTCGCCATGTGGGCGGCGGCGGCCTTTGTGTAGGTGAGGCAGAGAATCCGGCCGGGCGGCACGCCGTCGAGCAAAAGCCGGATCACCCGCTGCACCAGCACCGTAGTCTTTCCGGAGCCGGCATTGGCCGAAACCCAGGCTGAGTTGCGCGGATCGGATGCCAGCTCCTGTGGCGAATTCTTCGCGCTCATTCGCCGCCCTCCGACCATTCCTTGAAGCGCGCGAGATGTTCGTAGTCGTTGTAATCCTTCTGCCACTCCACGCGCGGCGCGAAGGGGTACGCCGTTTCTTCCTTGGCGTATTCCGCGAGCAGCTTGGCGGCACCCGCG
>LNEZ01000064.1 GCA_001464215.1 Rhizobiales bacterium Ga0077548
CAGTTCGCCCGCGCTAGGAATGAACGGAAGCAATGTCAAATGAATGTAGATGCAGGTATCGCGCGGCAGTTCGTTCTTCAGTTGCCGGATTGCCTCGAAGAACGGCAGGCCTTCGATGTCGCCGACCGTGCCGCCGATTTCCACCAGCACGAAGTCGAACCCGTCGTTGCCCTCGAGCACGAAATCCTTGATCGCGTTGGTGACGTGCGGGATGACCTGGATGGTCGCGCCGAGATAATCGCCGCGGCGTTCCTTCGCGAGAATCTCCTGATAGATGCGGCCGGTCGTGATGTTGTCGCGCTTGCTCGCGGGCACACCCGTGAAGCGCTCGTAATGGCCGAGATCGAGGTCGGTTTCAGCCCCGTCGTCCGTGACAAACACCTCGCCGTGCTGATACGGGCTCATCGTGCCCGGATCGACATTGAGATAGGGGTCGAGTTTCCTAAGACGGACCGAGTATCCGCGCGCTTGCAGGAGCGCGCCGAGCGCCGCTGAAGCGAGACCCTTGCCGAGGGAGGAGACCACGCCGCCGGTGATGAAAATGTACCGCGCCATGGGACTTAAGCTCTAAACCCCTCGAATCGATTCTGCGAGGGCTAAATCGTCAGCCCTGCACTGAAAAAACCCAAGACCTTGAGGAAAAATAGAGACCCCACAAAAAGTAAGGGCCGGTTTCCCGGCCCTTTTGCTTATTTCGACTGCGGAACCTGCGGTCCCTTCGGCTGATTTTTCTGGAGCTGATCCAGGATCGTCGGCCCTTGCGGGTTGATCGTGGTGGGCGCGTTCGGATTGATCAGGGTCGGCCCTGCCGGACGCCAGCCGGCCAGGATCGAAAGCAGCAGACTGGTGATGAAGAAGCCGGTAGCCAGCAGCGCCGTTGCCCGCGTCAGCACGTTCGCCGTGCCCCGGTTGCTCATAAAGCCGCCGCCGCCGCCGCCGATGCCCAGCGCGCCGCCTTCGGAGCGCTGAAGCATGACTACGCCGATCAAGGCGAGCACGATCAGGAGGTGGAGGACGATCAGGGTCGTATGCATGGCCGGATTCCGTCATGGGCTGCGCGCGGCAGCCCTAAATTCGCGCGAAGCCATACATGGGGTGTCCGGAAAAGCCAAGCGAGGGGCTTGGCACGAAGAAATACGACGACCGGATTCCGTTGCCGCCGAAAATTAGCGAATCAATTAAAGGACTTAGAGCAGTTTCCGGACTCAAAGACTCAAATATAAGCCGATGCAATTCCGAGAAAATCCTTGGCTTTGAGGCTCGCTCCACCGATCAGCGCGCCGTCAACATCAGGCTGAATTATGAGATCGCGCGCGTTCTCCGGCTTCACCGACCCGCCGTAGAGAATTCGTGTGTTCTGCCCCTCCGCGCCAAAGCGCTGGCCAAGCGTCTCCCGGATCGCCTTGTGCATATCGGCGACATCCGCCTTGGTAGGCGTCAATCCGGTTCCGATCGCCCAGACCGGCTCATAAGCGACCACCACCGTCGCAGCCGTCGCGGCGTCTGGGATAGAGCCCGCAAGCTGCTCGCGCACCACGGCAATGGCTTTCCCGGCTTCCCGCTGTTCCCTGCGCTCACCCACGCAAACGATGGTGACCAAACCTGCCCGCAGCCCTGCCTCGGCCTTGGCGCGGACCACCGCATCGCTCTCGCCGTGATCGGCCCGGCGCTCGGAGTGGCCGACAATCACATAGGCCGCCCCGGCGTCTTTCAGCATCTCGGCCGACACGTCACCCGTATGCGGGCCGGAGGCCTTCGCGTGGCAGTCCTGCCCGCCGATGAAGACCCCTTTGCCGGTGACGGCTTTGGCCGCTTCCGCGACCAGCGTCACAGGCGGGCAGATCAGAAAATCGCTCTTAGCCTTCAGGGCCGCCGAATAGCCCGCACCGATAGCTTCCAGCTCCGAAAGCCCGGCCTTCAGGCCGTTCATTTTCCAGTTTCCGGCAACGAGCGGGCGGCGGGTCATCTCGCGAAAATCCTTGTTGTTTTAGGGCGTTCTGCCGCGTAGCAGAGCGCCTAAAGCACCGCAAATTGCGGCGATACCTCCCGTTGCGACCCCGGGGGGCGGTCCCTATGATCCGGCCCGCTTTCCCTAACCCTCTGGAATTCAAGATGCTTCAAGGCTTTCGTTCTGGCTCGCGCACGATCCTGACCCAGATTGTACTCTTCATTCTGATGGGCCTGTTGACGATCAGTTTCGTCTTCTGGGGCATCGGTGACGTGTTCCGGGGCTTTGGCGGACAGACCGTCGCGAAGATCGGCAACACTGAAATCCGCATAGACAACTATCGCCGCGCGTTCAACGACCGCCTTCAGGATATCGGCCGCCAAATCAACCGGCCCTTCACGCCGGATCAGGCACGCGCCATGGGCGTCGATCGTCAGGTCTTGGGCGAACTCGTTGCCGACGCGGCCCTCGACGAAAAGTCGAAGAGCCTGGGCTTGTCTGCGACCGACAGCATCGTGCGCGACCGCGTGATGAACTTCTCCGGCTTCAAGGGTCCGGACGGGAATTTCGATCCGGTCCGCTATCAGGCGCTGCTTCGCAACAACAATTTCACCGAAGCGACCTTTCTCGCGGCCGAGAAACGTCTCGCGATCCGCCAGCAGTTGCTCGGCGCGCTTGGCGGTGAAGTCGTTCCATCAAAGACGCTCACCGATGCATTCTGGCGTCTTCAGAACGAGACGCGCACGATCGAATATGTGCGCCTCACGCTCGCACAGGCCGGCACTGTTCCCGCACCGAGCGAAGCCGATCTCAAAACTTATTTCGATGCGAACAAGGCGGCATTCCGCGCGCCGGAATATCGCACGCTACGCGTAATGTATTTGACGCCGCAGGCGCTCGTTAAAGACATCACGATCAGCGACGACGAATTGAAGAAGGCCTACGAGCAGATCAAGGAACGCCTTACCGTCGCCGAGCGCCGCCAGATCGATCAGATCACGTTCGCTTCGCTTGATGCAGCCAAGGCTGCTGCCGACCGTCTGGCGAAAGGCGAAAAATTCGAAGCGATTGCGGCGCAACTGAAACTGACCGTCGTCCCGCTTGGCCTGATTGCGAAAAGCGAGATCATCGACGCGCCGGTTGCGGAAGCGGCCTTCACTCTCGCCGCCAATGCGACGAGCCAGCCGATTGCCGGACGCTTCGGTCCGGTCCTCGTGCGCGTAAGCAAGATCGAGCCGCAGCGCACGCCAGGCTTCGACGAGGTATCGAAATCGCTGCGCGAAGACCTCCAGCTTCGGCAGGCGCTCCAGCGCACACAGGCGCTTCACGACAAGATCGAAGACGAGCGCGGCGCGGGCCTCACGCTTGAAGAAATCAGCAAGAAGTTGAACGTGCCGTTGATTTCGGTGGACGCGATCGACCGCAGCGGACGCCGCCCGGACGGCACGCAAGTACCCAATCTCCCCAACGCGGAAGCCTTGCTCGGTGGCGCTTTTGCCGCGCAGAAGAATGTCGAAACCGACGCCATCGAACTGCGCGAGACACGCAGCACGATCTGGTACGAAGTCGTGGACATCAAGCCGTCGCGCGAACGCACGTTCGAGGAAGCCAAGGCGAGCGTAGAAACGCGCTGGAAGGACGAGCAGGCCGGAAAGAAACTCACCGAACTTGCCGCCGAGATTCAGAAGAAGCTCGACGCCGGCGCGGCGCTCGCTGCCGCGGCTCCGAACCTGAAGGTGGAAAAGGCAGAGAAGTTCAACCGCGGCGCCACGGTTCCGGGGCTCGACACCAATACGGTTGCGCGCGTGTTCCTGACTGCGAAAGACAAAGCGGGCATAGGCACGCCTGACGGCACCACCGACCGCATCGTATTTCGCGTGACCGCAGTCGATGTTCCGGCAACGGCGCCTCCTGCGCAGCTAATCCAGCAACTCACGCAATCGATCCAGGAAGACTTGCAGGTGCAATACGTCAACCGCCTGCAAACCAACCTCGGCTTGCGTGTGAACGAAGCTGCGATGCGGCAGGTAACGGGCGCCACCGAGCAGAGATAGAGATAGTGTCATGGAGGTCTTGCCAGATGAAAGCGCGTTCGGCGCGCAGTATTCCAATGGCAAGCCGCAACTCGTCTGGACCACGCTGGTCGCCGACCTCGAGACGCCGGTCTCCGCCTATCTGAAGCTCGCCCGCGAGCGCTTTCCTTCTTTTCTTCTGGAGTCGGTCGAAGGCGGTGCCGTGCGCGGACGCTATTCGATCATCGGCTTCGATCCCGATCTCATTTTCCGCGTGCGCGGCGATAAAGCGGAGATCAATCGCAGCGCCCGGACGAATGCGTCCGCCTTCGAAGCCGCGAAACAGCCCCCGCTCGACGCGCTCCGCGCGTTGATCGAAGAAAGCAAAGTCGAAGTGCCTTACGGTTTGCCGCCGATGGCCGCCGGTATCTTCGGCTATCTCGGCTACGACATGGTGCGGCATATGGAGAAACTCGGCCTCCCGAAAGCCGATCCTATCGGCACGCCGGATGCCGTTCTGATCCGTCCGACCATCGTTGTCGTGTTCGACGCGGTGAAGGACACGATGATCGTGATTACGCCGGTTCGCGTGCAAACTGGTGTCACAGCAAAAGCTGCTTACGCACAGGCGGTCGAACGGCTGACCGCGGTGATCGACGCGCTCGATATACCGCTGAACAAGGAAGCGGCAGCCGAGTCTGACGACGCCATCGGCGCGAACGCGGTCTCAAACACGACAGCCGCCGAATACGAAGCGATGGTCGCGAAGGCGAAAGAATACATTCTCGCAGGCGACATCTTTCAGGTCGTTCTTTCGCAACGCTTCGAGTCATCCTTTACGCTGCCGCCGTTCGCGCTCTATCGCGCGCTGCGCCGGGTGAACCCGGCGCCGTTTTTGTATTTCCTGAACTACGGCGAATACGCAATCGCGGGATCGAGCCCGGAAATTCTGGTCCGTGCACGCGACAACAAGGTCACGATCCGTCCGATCGCGGGCACGCGTCCGCGCGGCGCGACCCCGCATGAAGATAAAGACCTGGAGATCGAACTGCTTGCCGACCCGAAAGAGCGTGCGGAACATTTGATGCTCTTGGACCTCGGCCGCAACGATGTCGGCCGCGTCTCGAAAATCGGCACCGTAAAGGTCACCGATCAGTTCTTTGTCGAGCGCTACAGCCACGTTATGCACATCGTCTCGAATGTAGAAGGCGAGATGAGCGAGAAGCATGACTCGCTTTCCGCACTCGTCGCTGGCTTCCCGGCAGGCACCGTCTCCGGTGCGCCGAAAGTGCGGGCAATGCAGATCATCGACGAACTCGAGAAGGAAAAGCGCGGCGTCTATGCCGGCAGCGTCGGCTACTTCGCGGCCGACGGCTCGATGGATACCTGCATCGTGCTCCGCACTGCGCTCGTGAAAGGCGGCAAGATGTATGTGCAGGCGGGTGCTGGCATCGTCGCGGACTCCAATCCGAAATCCGAGCAGGTCGAGTGCGAGAACAAGGCTAAAGCCCTGTTCCGCGCCGCCGAGGAGGCGCGCCGCTTCGCTTCCGCCGCCAAACGCGGGCAATAACCACGAGAGCAGGACCGGCTGGCCGTTAAAACCGATACCGTTTAGATAAAGCCCATGAACGTCGCGCTGATCGATAACTACGACAGTTTCACCTGGAATCTCGTCCATTATCTGGGCGAACTGGGCGCGACCGTTGACGTCTATCGTAACGACGCGATTTCGGTCGAGGCGCTGAAGGCGAAGAGGCCGGATGCGGTGGTGCTTTCGCCCGGCCCCTGCACGCCGAACGAAGCCGGCATCTGCCTCGACGTGATCAAGGAAATGGGCGCGCAAACACCGATCTTCGGCGTCTGCCTCGGCCAGCAATCCATCGGTCAGGCCTATGGTGGCGATGTTGTTCGCGCGCCCTCGCCCGTACATGGCAAGCTTTCGATTGTGAAGCATTCCGGCGAGGGTGTGATGCGCGGCATCAACGGCCCGTTTCAGGCGACCCGCTATCATTCGCTTGTGGTTGACCGCGAGACGTTGCCAAAAGATTTGAAGGTGACCGCGCAGACCGACGACGGTCTTGTGATGTCACTCTCTCATAAAGAGCATCCGGTACACGGCGTGCAGTTTCACCCGGAAAGCATCGCGTCCGAGCATGGCCGCGTTATTCTGAAGAATTTTCTCGATCTTGCCGCCGCGTGGAATGCGGCCAAGAAACGCGCTTGAGGACGTAAGATGGAAAAATTCCGCGCGTTGATCGGCAAGGTCGCGACAGGCGCGGCGCTGACGCAAGAAGAGTCCGCGCACGCCTTCGACAAGATGATGTCCGGCGAAGCGACACCCTCGCAGATGGGCGCGTTCCTGATGGGCCTGCGCGTGCGCGGCGAAACCGTGGACGAGATCGCGGGCGCGGTCGCGACCATGCGCTCGAAGATGAC
>LNEZ01000065.1 GCA_001464215.1 Rhizobiales bacterium Ga0077548
AGGCAGCCAGGAGCGACGGAATGTTGAGATAGCTTTCGCGCGCAGGCGGAGGCCCGATGCAGACGCTTTCGTCCGCGAGTTTTACGTGCATCGCGTCGGAATCGGCCGTGGAATGCACCGCGACGGTGGCGATGCCAAGCTCCTTGCACGCGCGCAGCACGCGCAGCGCAATCTCGCCGCGGTTTGCAATCAGGACTTTATCGAACATCGCGCTTCTTACTCGACCACGACGAGCGGCTGGCCGAATTCGACCGGCATACCGTCTTCGATCAGAACGTGCGTGATCTTGCCGGCCTTGGTGGCAGGGATTGCGTTCATCGTCTTCATCGCTTCGACGATGAGAAGGGTCTGACCGACCTTTACCGTGTCGCCGACATCGACGAAGACGCGCGCACCCGGCTCCGGCGAGCGATAAGCGGTGCCGACCATCGGCGACGTGATCGCGCCGGGGTGATTGTTGAAATTGATCTCAGCTGCTTCAACCGCGACCGCGCGGGGTGCTGCCGCCATTGTCGGAGCAGCGGCCACCGCCGGCCCTGCAACGGCGGTCGCGCCGCGCGAGACGCGCACTCGCTGCGAGCCGGATTGCACTTCGATTTCGGTCAGGCCGGTTTCATTCAACAGTTCCGCGAGATTGCGGACCAGAGCGGGATCGACCTGAATTTTTTTGCCAAACATTTTCTTGTCCGTTTTCCTTACGCGGAGAGCGTGTTCGCAAGTCCGTCGATGGCAAGCTCGTAGCCCTTTGGCCCGAACCCGCAGAGTACGCCGCGCGCAACCGGAGACACGTAAGAGTGGTGCCGGAATTCTTCGCGCGCGAAGATATTGGAAAGGTGAACTTCGATCACCGGAATGCCGATCGCGCGGATCGCGTCCTGCAACGCAATCGAAGTGTGGGTATAAGCGCCCGGATTGATGACGACGCCGATGGCTTTGGTTTTCGCCTCGTGCAGCCAGTCCACGAGTTCGCCCTCGTGGTTGCTCTGACGGAAGACGATGTCGTGACCGTACTTTTTAGCGGTCGCGGCACAGGACTTCTCGATGTCGGCGAGCGTCATCGACCCATAGACCGCCGTTTCCCGGCTGCCGAGCAGGTTCAGGTTCGGCCCGTTCAGGACATAGACGATCGCCATCGGTCTCTCTTGCCGCATAAAATCGGGAAGTCATACCGGCGCGGCGTCATCCGCGCGGGCGGCTTTTTATAGAGAGGGCGGGCGGCGAGGGAAAGTCTAAGCCAAGTCCTTGATTAATTTGTGCATTCGACCTTGCCGCACTTGCGGACCTGGGCAATCGCCACGGCCAGCCGCTCATAAGGCAGGGCCCCCGGAATCAGTTGATCGCCCAGCACGTAGCTCGGCGTGCCCGAAATCGCGAGCGCCTTGGCGAGATCGGCGACCTCATGGAGCGTGGCATCGACCTCGGGATTGGCGATATCCTTCTTGATGCGCTCGACGTCGAGCCCGGCTTTCTGCGCCGCAGCCAGTGCCTGCGCGCCGTTGGCTTCGCCCTTGGCGCTCATCAGGATGCGATGGAAGGCGAGGTATTTCGACGGGTCCTGCATACGCACCGCGACCGCGATGCGCGCGGCTTCGACCGAACCTTCGCTCAGGATCGGCAGTTCTTTCAGCACGACCTTCAGATTGGGATCGGATTTCAGAAGCGCGTTGATGTCGTTCAGCGCGCGCTTGCAGTAGCCGCAGTTGTAATCGAAGAACTCAACCAGCGTGACGTTGCCCTTTGGGTTGCCGATCACTACGTCGCGCGGGGATTCGAAGATCTGCTTCTTGTGCGTTTCGATCGCCTTCAGCCGCTGCGAGGTTTCGGCAAGCTCCTGCTTCTTGCGCAATTCGATGATCGCTTCCTGAATCAGTTCCGGGTTCTTCAGGATGTATTCGCGGATGACCTTCTCGATGTCTTCTTTGCTTTGCGCGGTGGCGGTACTCGCCCCTGCGAAGATCAGGGTGCCTGCGAGCGCAATCGCGGACATGGAGCGGAAGAGGATAGCGGTCGTCATGAATGATCTCCGATGATTGCGCGACTCAGCGCTGGCCTTGCTTGATCTTGGGTACTTCGAACTTAAGGATGTCGTCGGCTCTTAGCCAGCCGGGCGTGCCGACCTTGAAACTGTTTTGGGCGCGGGTTGCGAGCGTCTTCGCGGCTTTGAAATCGGCATCGTTAAACGCCGCGTAAGCCGCGGAAAGGTCGGCATTCGCGCGGTCGCCGGCGCGTGCGTAGGCAATCGCGAGCGTGCGATGGCCGAAGGAAACGTTTGGCTCGCGCTGAAGCGCGAAGCGCAATTCGCGGATCGCTTCCTCGGCGTCTTCCTTGCCGCCGCCCTGTACCAGCGCCTGACCGAGCATCATGCGGATCAGCGGCGTTCCCTTGGAAAGTTCGACGGCTTTGCGCAACGGCGGGATCGCTTCGCGCGCGCGGCCGGATTCGAGCAGGATCTGGCCTTTCAACTCATGGAAGTAAGGATTGTTCGGCTGTGCCGCGATCAGCGCATCGACCTGCCGGATCGCAGCGCCGACATTGCTCCAGCGATAGTTTGACATCGCGCGCGCATATTGCGCGGGCAGCGAATTGTTGGAAGGCGCGTAACGGCGGGCGAGGGCATCGGGCTTCTCGAAATAGCCGGCGATCTTTGCGCGCATCATGTCGTGCCGGAATTGCAGCTCGGGCGAATCCTTCTTGTCGTAGTGCGGGCTTGCCTGCGCAAGCGTCTCAAGTTGCGCGATGCGATTTGTAGCAGTGGGATGCGACAGGAGATAAGGATCGACCTGCTGCGCGATGAAGAGTTGCTGCTGCGCGAAACGGGCGAAAGTTTCGATCATGCCGCGCGACGATTGTCCGGTCGCATTGAGAAACGTGACCGCTGCGCGATCCGCGGCTTCTTCCTGTCCGCGCACATAAGAAAGGAGTGTGCGGCGGATGACTTCCTGCGGACCCATGATGATGCCGGGCGCGGCTTGGCCGATGTTCTGCGAGCCGCTTGCCGCACCCGCACCGAGCGCGGCAGCACCTAAAATCATCGCGATGATCGCCGCGGTCTGCGCGGAGGCCAACTGCTCACGGATGCGGGCGAGATGGCCGCCGGCGATGTGGCCGGTTTCGTGTGCGAGTACGCCGATGATCTGGTTCGGCGTAGTCGAATCGTAAAGCGCGCCGTAGTTGATGAAGATGCGCCGCCCGTCGGCGACGAAGGCGTTGAACTCGCGGCTGTTGATGATGACGACTTCGATATTCTGCTGCGCAAGGCCCGCCGCCTTCAGAATCGGCCGCGTGTAATCGCGCAGCAACTCCTCGGTCTCGGCATCGCGCAGCACCGGTAGCTTGCCCTGCTGCGCGAGAGCGGGAGCCGCTTGCCCGAACAGAATGGCAGCCGCCGCCGCAAGCGCAATCCCGCGCTTTGCCGCGCGAAATCCTGAGGGCGCTGGCGAGGACCGCTCCTGCCTGCTAGCAAATTGGCGTTCTGGCATCGGTGAGATCAAAGCATTCCATCGGGAAGGCCGGAACACGGAATAAGGTCGCGGAACCGGCAGGTCAACGCCAACGGAACGCGTAAATCTAGGCGGGAGCGGGGCATGACGCGGCATACGAACCCTGACCGGCAGGCGCGGGCGCGGGCACTCCTCGCGCCGTCCGCACGCAGCGACGTGCCGCCCTTCATGGTGATGGATGTCATGGAGCACGCGGCGCGGTTGGAGGCCGCGGGCGGGCGGGTGATTCACATGGAAGTGGGCCAGCCCGCCGCCAATGCACCTTCGACCGCGATTGCCGCCGCCAAGGCCGCGCTCGATGTGGGCCGCGTCGGCTACACCACCGCGGTCGGCATTCCTTCTTTGCGTAATCGCATTGCGGGCTATTACCGCGAGCAGCACAAGCTCGAAGTCGATCCTTCACGCATCGTGGTCACGACCGGGTCGTCCGGCGCATTTGCGCTCGCGTTTCTGTCGCTGTTCGAGCCCGGCGACCGGGTCGCGATGGCGTCGCCCGGTTATCCGCCGTACCGAAACATTCTCCGTGCGCTCGGCTGTGTGCCGGTAGAGATCGAAATTTCCGAGCGCGACCGCTGGGCGATCACGAAGGAAGCATTACTCGCGGAGCACGCGAAAGCGCCGATCAAAGGCGTGATCGTGGCAAGCCCCGCGAACCCGACCGGCACTATGATTGCGCCGGAGCAACTCAAAGAGCTGATCGGCGCGTGTGAAGAGGCGGGCATCCGCTTCATCTCGGACGAAATTTATCACGGGCTTGAATACGCATTCTTCGGCGAGACCGCTGCGAAGTTTTCGGAAGATGTGTTCGTCATCAATTCGTTCTCGAAATATTTCTGCATGACCGGCTGGCGTGTCGGCTGGATGGTGCTGCCGGAAGCGTTCATCCGTTCGATCGAGCGCTTGCAGCAGAATTTGGCGATCTCGGTGCCGACGTTATCCCAGATTGCCGCGGAAGCCGCCTTCGACGGGCGCGAAGAGATGGACGCGATCAAGCGCGGCTATGAAGATAACCGTCGCATCCTGATCGAAGGCTTGCCGAAGGCCGGGCTAGATAATTTTCTGCCCGCCGACGGCGCGTTTTATCTTTACGCGAATGTCGCGCGCTTCACGAACGACTCGCTCGATTTCGCGAAGAAGATGCTGGACGAGGCGGGGGTAGCCGCGACTTCCGGTGTCGATTTCGACACCTCGCGCGGCGCGCATTATCTGCGTTTCTGCTACGCGGGTTCCGCTGCCGAGATGCATGAGGCAGTCGAGCGGATCGGCGGCTGGCT
The DNA here is from genome assembly GCA_001464215.1 of Rhizobiales bacterium Ga0077548. Lineage (GTDB taxonomy): Bacteria > Pseudomonadota > Alphaproteobacteria > Rhizobiales > Xanthobacteraceae. Next base: position 4,775 of record LNEZ01000065.1, read on the forward strand.
GAAGCGCGGCTAGTCGGCCGAAAACTGACTACCTACCACTCGGCGTGTTGACCGTGGGCGGACGGACTGTCGGTGCCGTCGGTTCATTCGCCGTTGGCGGGCGGGCCGTCGGCGCTATTGGGTCATTCACTGTAGGCGGGCGGACAGTCGGTGCCGTCGGTTGGTTCGCAGTCGGCGGGCGGACTGTCGGTGTGGTTGGCTGGTTCACCGCCGGTGGGCGGACTGTCGGCGTGGTTACGTTCGGTGCAGTGGGTGCATTCCGGAAAGGCGCGCACGCAGGAGCATCCATGCCATTGAAGTGGCACCATTCTTCCAACCCTTCGGTCGTGTCGTCGTCATCATCTTCGTGATCGTGTTCATCGTCTGCGGCGAGCACGATGCTGGTGCTATTGCCCTGTATCGCGAAAGACGAAGATGCGGCCGAGATCAGCATGAGAAGAACAGACGAGATTATCGTCTTTAAGAACTGTTGCGCGGCAAGAGGCATGAAGGCTGCTCGCAAAGTCTGAGATCTTCAGCCTAGCAAAAATTCCAGAAAACAAAAACGCCGCGCACTTCTGCACGGCGTTTTGATTTCAATGGAGCGTTCGCTCAATCCCAGTGACGGCGGCGCCAGGGACGGTACGGATTGTAGTAGCCGTCATTGTAGTAGCGGCGCGGTCCGTAATAGACCGGCGGCGGTGGTGGTCCGGGCTGATACACCGGCGGCGGCGGCGCGTATTGCGGTCCACCGCCATCGAGGAAAGCCTGGCTCGAGAAACCGCGCAGCGGACCCCAAGCGATTTCGCACCAGCCGTCGAAGCAGCGGCCGACTTCAGCGGTCGAACCGCCGCGAATGACGCCGACCGACGGATGCTGCGTTCCGGGACCGGTGCGCACATTCAGATCGGAAGTGACCAGCACAGGGCGGGCTTCCGCTGCGATTGCGGTGCCGAGCACGATCACGGCCGCCGCGATTGAACTCTTCAGGATGGACTTCATGTCCTGTACTCTCTTCTTTGCTTCTGCCGCCTGCGCATCATACGCCGCGAGCCGTCTCAAGCGATACAATTTTCCGCAGCCTATGTGGCGTCGCGATGGCGTTCAGATGAACGCGTATTTAACAGTGGAGTGGATTTGCCGTTCGCCTAGGCCTAGCTGCGGCTTTCAGGGGCGAACGGCAAATCCAAAACTCCACTGAAAACCTATATGTTTGCTAGTGGTCCTTTAATTCCAACATTCGCAAAAAAAGCGCCGCGGCACCCGCGTGCGAATGTTGGAATTGGACGACTAGCGCCGCCACCAGCCTTTTTTGGACGACGAAGTGCCAGGGGCAGGGCTGCTTTCCTGATCCCCGTTTTCGGACGCCAGCGGCGGACTGTCCGTCCGTTCATAGACCGAACCGGACGGGGCGCCGTCGTCGAAACGCGCGGCGGGCGGCGCTTCGCGTACGGTCGAGCGGCGTTTCTGCGCGCCGTCCGCGGCGTGTTCCGGTGCGGGCGTCGAAGCGGGCTGCTCGGTTGCGAATTGCGGCGCGGTCCCCGGATTTACCGGGAATGATGGCCGTGCTTCCGGCTGCGGTTCGCGTGTCTCCGGTTGCGGTGTGGTGTCGATCTCGTCGAACTCCGCCGAAGTGAAATTGCCGTTCGCGTCGTTTTGCTCCGCACGCGGCTGCTCGCCGTTCTGAGGACGATCGCGGCGATTACGGCGTCCGCCACGGCGTCCGCGCCGGCGGCGTTTCCGTTCGCCGTCGCTTTGCGGCTGCTGGCCGTCGCCTTCGGCGTGATGCCGTTCGTGCGCGGTGTCGCCTTCGCTCACCGGCTGCGTCTCACCTGCCGCGAGTTCTTCTCTTTGCGTTTCTCCGTCGGCGGTGTCTGCGCGCGGCGAGGGATCGCGGTTCGGTTTTTCGGTGCGTTCGCGTCCGCGTCCGCCGCGGCGGCCGCGCCGCCTGCGGCGCCGGGCATCTTGCTCACCGCTTTTCGGCTGTTCTTCGCCTTCCGCATTTTCAGTGCTTTCGATGCTTTCGGCGGAGACTTCTTCCGATTCTTCTTCCTCAATGTCGTCTTCAACGGCGTCATCGGGATCGTTGTAGTCGTCGAGCGACATTTCCGAGCCGGGACGCGCAAGCGTCGGGTTCGCAACACCGCTCGCAGCACCGCCCTTTTCGACCACGAAATATTGCTGGCCGGACAGCGTGCCGTCGGACTGCACGATGATCGCGACACCGAAGCGGCCTTCGAGGTCGCGCAAATGCGCGCGCTTGTGGTTCAGGAGGTAGAGCGCGGTATCGGGACGCGTGCGGACGATGAGATCGTTCGCCGCCGATTTCTGGAGTTGCTCTTCGAGCGCGCGCAGCAGATGCAGCGCGACCGACGAGACCGAGCGCATATGGCCGGTGCCGCCGCAGGTCGGGCAGACTTCCGTGGAGCTTTCCAAGACGCCCTGACGAATGCGCTGCCGCGACATTTCCATGAGGCCGAAATGCGAGATGCGGCCGACCTGAATGCGTGCACGATCGTGCTTCAGGCAGTCCTTCATCTTGCGCTCGACCGCGCGGTTATTGCGGTTCTCTTCCATGTCGATGAAGTCGATCACGATGAGACCGGCAAGATCGCGCAGACGAAGCTGGCGCGCGATTTCTTCCGAGGCTTCGAGATTGGTCCGGAGCGCGGTGTCTTAGAGGTTGTGCTCG
>LNEZ01000066.1 GCA_001464215.1 Rhizobiales bacterium Ga0077548
CCATGCGGTTCGACATATTGAAGAAGGCCGCGACCGCGGAGATGTCCCAGATGTCGCGGTCGGAAAATCCGGCCTTGCGAAGTAACGCGCGGTCCTCTTCGCCGATTTCCCACGGGGTCTCGGTGAGCTTCCATGAGAAATCCAGCATCGCGCGCGTGCGCTGATCCAGCTCCGCCGCGCGATAGTTCGCGACCATGGTTTCTGCAAGCAGAGGGTTGCCGGTGAGCTTGCGCAGCACCGCGCCATGCGCGACCAGACAGTAATGGCAGTGGTTGGCACAGGAGACGACGACCGCGATCATCTCGCGCTCGATCTTGGAAAGCCCGGATTTCCCGAGCATCAGGTCATCCGACATCGCGACGAATGCCTTCAGCTTCGCGAGATCGAAGGAATAGGCCTTGAGCACATTCGGGATGAAGCCGAGCTTCTCCTGACATTTTGCGAAATAGGCCCGCATCGCCTCGTCCAGCTCGGCGGGCGAAAGCTCGAGCGCCATCACCTTCTCCTGCTTCGTGGCAGCGGATGCCGGGTTGCCTGCGGCCTTCATGGTCATGTCCTTTTTGGCGTGTAGGCCAAGCCTAACAGCCGGGAAGCCCGGCTGAAACCGCAGGCTCGACAGCGGGTTTGTGGAGGCAGAGACTGCAAGGAATCGGCGCCGCGGAAACGCGAGAACGGCCGGTCCTGCGGGGGAGCAGGGAGGCGGCGGAATGAACATCGCGGAAAAATTTGCGGCCGGCGCGAGTCCGGAGGCCGAAGCGCTGCTGAAAGAAGCGGCGAAGCAAGCTGCCGCGCAAAAGCTGCCGCATGATTTTATAGCCGCGCTCTTCGGCGCGGCATCGCCCGAAGACCTGCTTTCCTTCACTCCGGCCGAAATCGCAGCACTCGCCGCGAAAAGCCACGCTCATCTTGCGACGCGTCCGCCGGGCAAGGCCGACATCCAGATTTATAATCCGCAAGCGGCCGGAAAGGATCGCGCGTTATCCGCTATCACCGTCATCGAAATCGAGAACGACGATATGCCATTCTTGCTCGATTCGATTGCAAACGAACTTGCCGAGCAAGGTCTCGCGGTCAGGCTCGCAGTACATCCGATTTTTTCTATCGAGCGGAAAGAAGACGGCACGCTCGAGGAATGGCGCGGACTCGCGAAGGACGGCAAGAAAAAGCGCCGCGAAAGCTTCATTCACATTCATGTCGAGCGCGTGGATGAATCGCGCCACACCGGCATCGTAGATGTGTTGCGCGCGACGCTCGAGGATGTGCGCCTTTGCGTCGCCGACTGGCCGGCGATGGTGGAATATGCCGGCGAGGTCATCGACGGCCTGCAGAAGAAGACACACCCGCTTCCCGAGGAAGAACTCGCGGAAGCGGTCGCCTTCATGAAGTGGCTGCGCGATGGGCAGTTCACGTTTCTCGGCTGCCGTGACAATGTCGTGATGGGAAGCGGAGACAATATTTCTCTTGAGCCGCTTTACGAAACCGGGCTTGGCATTCTGCGTAATCGCGACGTGCGAGTGTTGCGGCGCGCGAACGAGCCGGTCGCGACAACGCCGGAGCTTCGCGAATTTCTCAAGCTGCCGCTGCCCTTGATCGTGACCAAGGCGAATTTGCGCTCGCGCGTGCATCGCCGCGCACACATGGACTACGTAGGCATCAAGCGCTTCGACAAGAACGGCAAGCTCAGCGGCGAGCGCAGGATCGTCGGGTTGTTCACCTCGCCGGTCTATCGCGAGTCGATATTGAAAATTCCGTATCTGCGGCGCAAGGCGGCGTTCGTGCTGGATCACGCTGGTTTCGCGCCGGAAAGTCATTCGGGCAAGGCGCTCGCCAATGTGATCGAAACCTATCCGCGTGACGATCTTTTCCAGATCGACCGCGATACCCTGTTGCAGTTCTCGCTTTCGATTCTGCAACTCGAAGAGCGGCCACGCATCCGCGTGCTGTCGCGCCGCGACCGCTTCAATCGCTTCGTTTCCGTGATGGTTTACGTCCCGCGCGAGCGCTACGACAGCATGATCCGTACCAGGATCGGCGCTTATCTCGCGCAGATCTATCAGGGGCGCGTTTCCGCATTCTATCCGTTTTTCCCCGACGGGCCGCTCACGCGCGTACACTTCATCATCGGCCGCGACATGGGCGAGACGCCCAATCCCTCTCGCGCAGAGCTTGAAGCGGGCGTTGCCGCGATCGTACGAAGCTGGGGCGACGAATTCGCACAGGAGCTTTCTAGTGCGTTCGATCCTGCGAAGGCGAGGGAGATCGAAGGCAAATATAAAAGCGCGCAGTCCGCGGCCTATCGCGAGGCGTTCTCGGCAAAGGACGCGATCGCGGATGTGCGGATCATCGAGAATCTCTCCAAGGAGAAGCCGCTCGCGATCAATTTCTATCGCGCGGCGGAAGCGGACAAGAAATCCGTCAATCTGAAAGTTTGGAATTGCGAACGGCCGCTGCCGTTGTCCGAGCGCGTGCCGTTGCTCGAGAATATGGGCTTCTCGGTCATTGACGAGCGCACTTATGTAGTCGAGCGGGAAGAAGCGGCGGGCGGGACGGTCTGGCTGCATGATATGACGCTTGTCCGCGCCGATGGCCGCGAGATCGAAGCCGATGTGCTGGACGCACGGCTGGAGGCCGCGCTCATGGCGGTGCTGCAGGGCCGCGCGGAGAACGACGGCTTCAACGCGCTCGTTCTGAACGCGGGTATGCCCTGGCGCGATGTCTCGCTGGTTCGCACATTTGCGCGCTACTTGCGACAGGCTGCGATCCCTTACAGCCAGGACTATCTCTGGCTTACCACGAACAAGCACGCGCAAATCGCGCGCGATCTTGTTGCGCTGTTTCATGCCCGCTTCGATCCGCGCGAGAGCGCAAACCCGCGTGACGCGAAAGAAAAAGAAATTCATGGCCGCATCGAGACCGCACTTGCCGCCGTGCAAAGCCTCGATGAGGACCGCATTCTGCGCAGGCTTGCCAATCTGATTGCAGCCTCTGTGCGCACGAATTTTTATCAGATCGCAAAAGATGGCGGCCCGCGTCCGACCATCGCAATCAAGTTCGAAAGCCGGAAGATCGACGAGCTGCCGCTGCCGCGGCCGCTGTTTGAGATTTTCGTTTACTCGCCGCGGGTCGAGGGCGTGCATCTGCGCTTCGGCAAAGTCGCTCGCGGCGGCATCCGCTGGTCAGACCGGCCGCAGGATTTTCGCACCGAGGTGCTCGGCCTCGTCAAGGCGCAGCAGGTAAAAAACGCCGTGATCGTGCCGGTCGGCGCGAAGGGCGGGTTCGTGCCGAAGCTGATGCCGGCAAGTCCTTCGCGCGACATCTTCATGGCCGAAGGCACCGAGACCTATAAAATCTTCATCCGCTCGTTGCTTGAGATCACCGACAATCTTTCGGCGGAAGGCGAGGTCGTGCCACCGGAAAATACGGTGCGGCACGATCCCGACGATCCGTATCTCGTGGTCGCCGCCGACAAGGGCACCGCGACTTTCTCGGATACTGCGAACGGGCTTGCGATCGAGCACGGCTTCTGGCTCGGCGACGCTTTCGCGAGCGGCGGCTCGGCCGGTTACGACCACAAGAAAATGGGCATCACCGCGCGCGGCGCGTGGGAAGCTGTGAAGCGGCACTTCCGCGAAATGGATATCGATATCTCGAAGACGCCGTTCACCGTCGCAGGCGTCGGCGATATGTCGGGCGACGTGTTCGGCAACGGTATGCTGCTTGAGAAGACGATCAAGCTGGTTGCCGCCTTCGATCACCGCGACATCTTCATCGATCCTTCGCCAGATCCGGAAACCAGTTTTGCCGAGCGCTCGCGGATGTTCGAACTGCCGCGCTCGAGCTGGCAGGATTACGACAAGTCTTTGATCTCGAAGGGCGGCGGCATTTTCCCACGCAACGCCAAGAGCATTCCGCTCTCGCCGGAGATACAGGGGCTACTTTCAATTGCGAAGAGCGAGGCGACACCCGCCGAAGTGATGAATGCGATCCTCAAAGCGCAAGTCGATCTTCTCTGGTTCGGCGGCATCGGGACTTACGTCCGCGCGTCCAACGAGAACGATGCGATGGCCGGCGACCGCGCCAACGACGCGATCCGCATTACCGGCAGCGATCTTGCGGCAAAGGTCGTAGGCGAGGGCGCCAATCTCGGCATGACGCAACGCGGACGCATTGAGGCAGCGCAGCGCGGGGTCAGGTTGAATACCGACGCCATCGACAATTCCGCGGGTGTCAATTCCTCGGATGTCGAAGTCAATCTGAAGATCGCGCTTTCGACTCCGGTGCGCGCGGGTCAGCTTTCGCTGGAAGCGCGCAATGAATTGCTTGCGGAAATGACGCCGGAAGTCGCGGCCCTCGTGCTGCGCAACAACTATCTCCAGACGCTCGCGGTCTCGCTGGTCGAGCGTGAAGGCGTGAACGATGTCGGCTTCGAGATGCAGTTGATGCGCAATCTCGAGCGGCGCGGGCTCCTGGATCGTTCCGTCGAATATCTGCCTTCCGACATGACGCTCGCAGAGCGGCAGGCGAAGGGGCAGGGGCTGACGCGGCCGGAGCTTGCAGTCACGCTCGCTTACGCAAAGCTCACGCTATTCGACGACCTGATCGCCTCCGACGTACCGGACGACGAGTACTTCAAGGAAGAGTTGCTGCGCTATTTCCCCGATGAAGTGCCGTCACGTTATCCGGATGCAGTCGATACGCATCGTCTTCGCCGCGAGATCATCGCGACGCGGCTCGGCAACTCCATGATCAATCGCGGCGGGCCTGCGTTCGTGGTGCGCGTATCCGAGGAAACCAGCGCCACGGCTGCGCAGATCGCGAAAGCCTATGCCACTGTCCGCGACAGCTATCGTATGGTCGAGATCAACCGCGAGATCGACGCGCTGGACGCGAAGATTACAGGTGCGGCGCAACTCGCACTGTACGAATCGGTCAAAAAGCTTCTGCTCGACCGCGTGGTGTGGTTCGTGCGAAACGCTGATTTTTCGCAAGGTCTTGCACAGACCGTCTCGCATTACCGCGAGGGCATCGACGCGGTCGAACAGAATATCGAAAAGCTTTTGCCCGCCGAGCGTGTCGCACAGTTGCAAACGCGCACTGCAGAGATCGCGTCGAAGCAGGTGCCGGATGCGTTAGCTGCGAAGATGGCGCGGCTTCCCGAACTTACCTCGGCAAGCGACATCGTTTTGATTGCAGGACAAAGTGGGCAAGAGACGCTCGCCGTCGCTGAAACCTATTTCGCGGCGGAAGACTATTTCCGGCTCGATCGCGTGCTTGCGGCAGGCGGCGGCGTGAAGCTCGCCGATCATTTCGACCGGCTTGCTTTCGATCTTGCGCTTGCGCGCATTTCGGCAAGCCAGCGCCGCATTGTTGCAGCCGCGCTAATGGGCGGGAAATCCGGCCGCGAGGCGATCGAAGCCTGGGTCGCCGCGCACAAAGGCAATGTCGATCGCGCGCGGCGCGGAGTGCAGGAAATCGCGGAATCGGGGCTTACCTTGTCGAAGCTCGCGGTAGCTGCGAACCTGATCAGCGAGTTAGCTTCCTAGGACATTTTTTATTGAGCATGATCTTATCCGAAAACCGGTACCCACTTTTCGGGATCATGCTCCCATGACCCAAGCACCGCGCCGGGCGATTTTCGGGTGGGTTCTGTTCGACTGGGCGTGCCAGCCGGTTGCGACCCTCGTAACAACCTTCATTTACGCGCCTTACTTTGCTTCCGCGGTCGCAAACAGCCCGGCGGAAGGTCAGGCGTTGTGGGGGTTCGCCGCTGCCGCTGCGGGCATCGTGATTGCGCTGACCTCGCCGTTCGTCGGCGCGGTTGCTGACGCGACCGGCACGCGCAAGCCTTGGATCGCGGCGTTCGGCATACTCCTGATTATCGGCTCGCTCGGCCTGTGGTTCGGCAAGCCGGGCGATCAAAGCACGATCATGATCGTGCTCGTATCCTTCGCTGTCCTGACCGTCGGCATGGAATACGCGACCGTTTTCAACAATGCGATGATGCCGTCGCTGGTGCCGCCGAATAAAATCGGCTGGCTCTCCGGTCTCGGCTGGGCGACCGGCTATCTCGGCGGGCTGTTCTCGCTCGTCATCGCGTTATTGTTTCTTTCCACCAATCCGAAAACCGGACTGACGCTGATCGGTACGCCGCCGATTTTCGGACTCGATGCTGCGGCCCGCGAGGGCGACCGCTTTATCGGCCCGCTCACGGCGATCTGGTTTGTCGTGTTTGTGCTGCCGCTGTTTCTGCTCACGCCCGACAATTCGCGCGCGATGAAGCTCGGCCCCGCGATCAAGCAGGGCATTGCCACGACGTTCGCCACGTTGCGCGAAGCGCGCAAGCACAAGAACATCGGCACCTTCCTGCTCGCAAACATGGTCTATGCCGACGGGCTTGTCGCGCTCTTTGCCTTCGGCGGCATCTACGCCGCCGGCACGTTCGGCTGGGGCGCGATCCAGCTCGGCGTGTTCGGCATTCTGCTCACGATCACTGGTACCCTCGGCGCGCTTGCGGGCGGCAAGCTCGACGACAAGTTCGGTGCGAGGCCGGTTATTATCGGCTCGCTCGTGATCCTGTTCATATCGTGTATTGCGATCCTGTCACTTGACCGCGACCGGATTTTCTTCTTCTTCCCGGTCGCTGCCGCCGATCCGCATTCCGGACTGTTCGCGAGCGTTTCCGAGAAACTCTATGTGGTAATCGGTTTGTTCATCGGTCTTGCGGCGGGGCCGTTACAGGCGGCATCGCGTGCGTTGCTCGTGCGTCTGGCGCCAAAGGAGCAGCTTGCACAGTTCTTCGGGCTGTTCGCGCTCTCCGGAAAGCTGACCTCGTTCATGGGGCCGTTTCTGGTCGCGACCGTCACCGCGATCACGCTGAACCAGAAAGTCGGCGTGTCGGTGCTGGTGCTGTTCTTTATCGTGGGCGGATTGCTGCTCTTGCGCGTGGATACGGCGACAAAGAAAAGTTAGTGCCGGAAGTGGCGCACGCCGGTGAATACCATGGCGATGCCGGCCTTGTCGGCGGCTTCGATCACTTCATCGTCGCGAATGGAGCCGCCGGGCTGAATCACGGCGGTGGCGCCGGCCTCGATTGCTGACAACAATCCGTCCGCGAAGGGGAAGAAGGCGTCGCTCGCCACCACCGAGCCTTTGGTGAGCGGCGTGTCTAAGCCCGCGGTTTTCGCGGCGTCTTCGGCCTTGCGCGCGGCGATCCTAGCGGAATCGACACGGCTCATTTGTCCGGCGCCGATGCCGACGGTGGTTCTGTTCTTTGCATAGATGATGGTGTTCGACTTCACGTGCTTTGCGACCCGGAAGGCAAAGCGCAGATCCTCGAGTTCGGCCTTGGTCGGCGCGCGCTTGGTGACGACTTTCAATTCAAGATCGTCAGCGACTGCATTGTCGCGCGACTGCACAAGTAAGCCGCCGGCGATGGATTTGAAGGTCAGCCCCTTCGCGCGAGGATCGGGCAGGGCGTCGGTGAGCAACAGGCGCAGATTTTTCTTGGCGCCGACAATCTTGATTGCTTCGTCGCTTGCGCCCGGCGCGATGATGACCTCGGTGAAGATTTCCACCATCGCATTGGCGGCGTCGGCATCCAGCGGCCGATTGGTCGCGATGATGCCGCCGAAGGCCGATACCGGATCGCAGGCGAGCGCTTTCTGATAGGCGCCCAGCAGCGTTTCACCTTCCGCGACACCGCAAGGGTTCGCGTGCTTCACAATGACGACCGCCGCCGAGCGCTTTGCATCGAACTCCGCGACGCACTCATAGGCCGCGTCGGTGTCGTTCAGATTGTTGTAGGAAAGCTCTTTGCCTTGTAACTGGCGCGCGGAAAGCACGCCCGCGCGCGGCTCGCCGCCTTTATAGGACGCTGCAATCTGATGCGGGTTCTCGCCGTAGCGCAGTTTCTCGACAAGCTTGCCGCCGAACGAGCGCCATGCCGGCGCATCGTTCTTCAACTCATTCGCGAACCAGTTTGAAATCGCCGCGTCATAGGCGGCCGTGCGCGCATAGGCCTTGGCAGCAAGGCGCTTTCTGAAGGCGAGCGTGGTGCCGCCATGTTCGGCAATTTCGCGCAGCAGTTCTTCATAGTCGGCGGTGTCGACCACGATCGCGACGTCGCCGTGGTTCTTCGCAGCACCCCGCACCATCGCAGGACCGCCGATGTCGATGTTCTCGATGCAGTCGTCGTAGCTGGCGCCCTTCGCCACCGTCTCCTCGAACGGATAAAGATTGACGACGACGAGGTCGATCGGCTGGATCGCGTGCGCTTTCATCGACGTCGCGTGATCTTTGTTGTCGCGGATCGCGAGAATGCCGCCATGCACGTTCGGGTGCAGCGTTTTTACTCGGCCGTCCATCATTTCCGGAAAGCCGGTGAGGTCGGAGACGTCCGAAACTTTCAATCCGGCATCGGCGAGCGTGCGTTTGGTGCCGCCGGTGGAAACCAGTTCGGTGCCGTGTTTCGCAAGAGCTTTTGCGAAATCGACAAGGCCGCTCTTGTCGGAGACGGAGAGAATTGCGCGGCGGATTGCGCGGATCTGATCGGGCATGGCAAGGCCGATAGCACGGCATAATTCCGGGAAAAAGCGCGAGCGCACCTTATCCAGCACAACCTTCGGCTAAATAGGGAGGCGCGGAGCCGCGCCGGTTTCACGGCGCGGTTGTCCCGGTGCGTCGGCCCGCGCGAAGGTCCAGACCACGCGCGCGAAGGTCCGCGCGTTGTCGGCAATCACGATCTGGCTCGTGCGGCGCGGCCCCTCGCTCGCGGAGAGGAAAATGCTCTCCTCAAGCTCGACGTGCATATTCGGGGCGGTGAAGAGCCAGCTCTCGCGGCCGGGGAGGATGAGCAAAACGGTGCGGCCGTCGTTGACACGGCTCGCCTTCACCGCCGGGTGCAGGTGAAAGCGGATCACATAATCGTCGTCCGTATCCGGCGGAATCTCGTCTCCCGAGGGGGTCGTGAAGATATCCTCGCCGTCGAGACGGTCGCCTTCCGGGGAGAGCCGCCACGAGCGCTGGTGAATGACACCGAAATTGCGGACATAGCCGTCGTGCGACGCGCGGAGGATTACGGCGTCTTCGCGGCCCGCCCGCGCGATCTGCACGTCTCGCGGTCCGTCTGCGACAAGCATTGTGCCGTTGCGCGAAGTCTTGAAGCGGCACGACGAAGTGTCGTGCCAGGTCACGGTTGAATGCGCTGCGGTCGCGCGCGCGGCTTCGCTCCAGCCGTCGCGGTTCAACGCGGGGATTCCGCAGTTGATGACGACACGATGGCGCTTGGTAGAGAACTCAAAGGAAAGACAACCGGCGTGCGCCTGATAGCTCATGGCAGATGGCGGCGCCGCGCCGGTGTCTGCGATCACGACGCTGCCGCCGCCTTCCAGCCTTTGATAGCCGGATTGCGGCGCATCGAAGATCAGTGCTCCGCGCGTATCGTCGTAGGCGAGCACCGCCGCGAGCAAATCGCTCGGCGTTGCGCCCATGCCGTTGAACTGCGCGATCGCGCCGTCGCTCATGCGGAAAAAGCGCAGCATCGGAATCGCACGATCAATTACGGTCGAGAGAATTCCTGGTGCCGGAATACTGCGCGCTTCGAAGATCTGCCGCAGCGGCAACAGATCGATCAGAATATCGATGAGTGTACCGGGGTTGCGGCTGACATGACCGCCGTCGGGAAGCATCTGCCGTCGCAGTTCCTGAATGAGGCGTTTCGCGGATTGTTGCAGCAGGCGCTGCTCGTCAGCCATGCAAAGCCCGGCGAAGGTGAGCGCGGTCGCGACCAGGAGGCGCGGATAGCCTTCTTCGGTGACCGGATAGACGCGGCGCAGAAAGCGAACCTGCCGCGAGAGGCTGCGCAGAAATGTGCGGTAAAATCCGTGGTCGGCGTCCTGCAAGATCAATGGCGAATGCGTGAGCCAGGAGATTACGCGCCGCGCGGTGATCTCCGGCTCCCATGAAACCGGATGCGAGCCGCCGTGTTGTGTAATCCAGTCCGCGACCAGCGCGCGTGCGTTCTTGCGTGAAAGGGTCAGGCCCGCGGAGCGCAGGTGGCGGAGCCAGCTGAAGCCGAGCAGAAGTTCCGACCATTCGCGCGACGGCGACTGGATTTCAAATGGCGAGCGGCCTTCGGCTGCCACAACCTTGCCAGCGAAGCCGAACACGCCGCCGTAGATTTCGGTTGCGATTGTCGGGTCGCCGGTGCGCAGGTCTTGCGGTGCAATCAGGAGCCGCTCGGGAATCGGCACGCGTAAACGCCAGCGGTAGGCGGGGTTCGCGGCAATCCGCGTCCACCAGCCTCGCCATCCTCCACCGCCCAGCGCAGGCCGCCTTCGCTCCGCCATCGGTTGTTAGTGCCTTCCGCTTCGCCCGGCGCGCACGGCCGGCCGGGAAACCCCCAAGACCCCAGGCCAACATAGCCAAGACGGGAGTCCTGTCCACTTGCCGGAAATCAAGATTTGCGGCGCAGGCGGCTCGCGAAGAATCCGTCGCAGCCCGAAAGACGCGGGTCGCCGTGCGGAAAATGGAAGGGCAGGGTGCGGAGTTCACCCCTTTGCGTGAGCGCTTGTGTATCACCGGCTTCGTCTACGCGAATCGGCACGCGTTCCAATGCTGCGTTGCGCGCAAGCAAGGCCTCGATCTGCGCCTCGCCTTCTTCAGGCTCAAGCGAGCAAGTGGAATAGACCAGCGTGCCGCCGGGCTTCAGAAGGTTTACGGCGTTATCCAGCAACCTCGCCTGCAGCTTCTCAACCTGCGCAAGGTCTTCGGGCTGTTTCTGCCACAGAATATCCGGATGGCGGCGGATGGTGCCGGTCGCGGAACACGGCGCATCGAGGAGAATTGCGTCGAACGGCGCCGCTTCCCATGCCGCCGCATCGGCAGTGACGACTTCGGCGTTAAGTTTCGTGCGCGCGAGATTCTGCGAGAGGCGCTTCAGCCGTGACGCGGAGCGATCAACCGCCGTAACCTGCGCGCCTGCGTTCGCAAGCTGCAAGGTTTTCCCACCGGGTGCCGCGCAGAGATCGGCGACGCGCTTACCTTTGATGTCGCCGAGCAGTTTTGCAGGAATGGATGCAGCGGCATCCTGTACCCACCATTCGCCTTCGTCATAGCCAGGAAGCTGCGTGATCGCGCCTTTGCCGGTGACGCGGATGCTGCCGGTCGCAAGCACGATGCCTTCGAGCGCGGCTGCGAGCGCTTCGGGATTTTTTTTCACCGAAATATCGAGCGCAGGCTCGATGCGATGCGCAAGACAGATCGCGCGAAGCGTCTCTTCTCCATACGTGTTGCTCCAACGGGTGCGCATCCACTCCGCGGTGTCGGCTTCGGGTGGAAGCGCGTCGAGTATTGCGCGGCCTTCGGCCACCGTCTTGCGCAGCACCGCGTTCACAAGGCCCGAGAAGCGCTTGTTCCGGATTTCATTCGCAAGCTCGACGGAAAGGTCGACCGCGGCGTGATTGGCGACTTCGAGCAGGAGAATCTGCGCGGCAGCGGAAAGCAAAATCGAATGCACGCGCACATCTTCCGGCCAGCCTTCCTTGAGGAAGTTTTCGAGCACAGCCTGCAGGCTTCCGGCGCGGCGCAGCGCGGTCGCGACGATCATGCGCGCGAGCGCGCGGTCGCGCTCGTCCAGCGCGTAAAACTGCTTTCCAGTTTCGCCATGCTCGAACACGTCCTCGAGCGCACGGCGCCCGTGCAGGATCGCGAGCAGGGCGTCCGCAGCAAAGCGCCGGGCGGTGAGGCCCGGCGCTTCTTCTTTATTCGGTTTGTTCGGACGTTTTGCCATTAACCCGTGTTCATCAGCCCCATGGTCCGCGCGAACGCGCCTTGGGACCTGTTACGCCGGAAACGCGCGGTGCGGAAGAGGCGACTTGGGGTGCCGCGCCCATTTCGCCCGCGATTTCCTGCAACTGCGCGATACGGTTCTCGACCGCCGGATGCGTCGAGAAGAGATTGTCCATGCGCGCACCCGAGAGCGGGTTGATGATGAATAGATGCGCGGTCGCGGGATTGCGCTCGGCGTCCACGTTTTCGATTGCGTGCGCAGCACCGGAGATTTTATTGAGCGCGCTTGCAAGCGCCATCGGCTGGCCGGAGATTTCCGCGCCCATGCGGTCGGCGGCGTATTCGCGCGTCCGCGAAATGGCCATCTGCACGACCATGGCGGCAAGCGGTGCCAGAATCATCATCGCAATCGTGCCGATCATCCCGATGCCGTTGTTGTTGCGGTTGCCGCCGAACATCATGCCGAAGTTGGTCAGCATGGAAATCGCGCCGGCAAAGGTTGCGGTGATAGTCATGATCAGCGTGTCGCGGTTTTTGATGTGCGCCAGCTCATGCGCCATCACGCCCGCGATCTCGTCCTTGTTCAGCATCTGCAACAGGCCGGTGGTCGCGGCCACTGCCGCGTTCTCGGGATTGCGGCCGGTCGCAAAAGCGTTCGGCTGCGGATTGTCCATGAGATAAACTTTCGGCATCGGCAGGCCTGCGCGGGAGGACAGCTCGCGCACCATGCGGAACAGTTCCGGCGCGGTCTGCTCGTCGGCTTCCTGCGCGCCGTGCATCGACAAGACCATCTTGTCGGAATTCCAGTAGCTGAAGAGGTTCATGCCGGCGGCGATGACGAGCGCGATCAGCATACCCTGCTGGCCGCCGATCAGCGCGCCAATGCCCATGAAGAGCGCGGTCATGCCGGCGAGCAAAATCGCGGTTTTCATGTAATTCATCGAAGGATTTTCCCTTTCCGGCGCTCGGTTGCGCCACCTTCACCCGCTAAAAAGAATGGGGTGCCGGACCCCCCTTCGCAAGAGCCGCCTTTGTAGCGGATAGCTTGACGCGTAAGCCCGGAGATTGTTCCTGAGCGCCATGACCGAGAAGAAACCGCTCACCGAGGCCGCCAAGCGCGCACTTGCCGAAGCCGAGGCGCGCCGTAAGGCGATCGACGCCGCCGCGGCAGCGCTGCCGCCTGAGAAGTGCGCGAAGCGTGAGAAGGAACCTTCGCGCTACGGCGACTGGGAGAAGAAGGGAATTGCGAGCGATTTTTAGTGCTCGCAGATCACGCGCTATCGCGTAACGATCACCGGTGTGCCGACCTGCACGCGCTCATAAAGATCGACGATGTCTTCGTTGTACATCCGGAAGCAGCCGTAGGACGCGAAACGGCCGACCGAGTTCGGACGGTTGGTACCGTGGATCGCATATTCGCCGCCTGTCAGCGTCAGCGCGCGAACGCCCATCGGGTTATCGGGCGCACCGCCTTCATAGACGCGGCGCATATGCGGATGGTCCCGGCGTACTTCCGGTGGCGGCGACCAAGCCGGGTTCACGTGCTTGCCGTCGATGTGGCGCGTGCCTGTCCACTGCATACCACGCTTTGCGACTGCGACCGGATAACGGAGCGCACGGCCGTTGCCGAGCGTCAGATACAAGGCGCGTTCGCTGGTGACGATCACGATAACGCCGGCGGGCGCATCGTCGAAGGGTACCACTTCGCGTGCTTTGGCTGCGAACACGAGGCCAAACAAAAAGACCAGTGCGAGTACGAGCTTGAATTTCTGCATGGCCACGTTTTTAGACGTGGCTTCCCTGGCGCGGTGGAAATTAACTTATTATCGTAAACCGCCTTAAGATGCCGCCATGTCCTGCGAGCGTTGCAAGCATCTCGACGACGAAATCCTGATTACGATGCCCATTCATTTACGGGCGGCGATGGCGCTTGCCGCCGATAACGTCGCGGCCGGCGTGATTAAGGAAATCGAGGGCGATCTGGATTTCCCGTTCGAACGCGCGTCCAAAGAAGCGCCGCTCGGCAAGGATAGCTGGTCAGACATCACCTATCATCGGTTTGAATGCACGAGTTGCGGCCAGCGCTTCAAGCTCGCCGCCGAGACCTATCACGGCCGCGGCGGCCAATGGGAAGCGGAGTGACCTTCAACGATTGAAGCTCTCAAAAACAAACCGCCCGGCGCTTTGGCCGGGCGATGTGTCTTTAATCAAGCGCTCTTGTTTATGCGCTTTTGCGGTTCTGGCGGTTGTTCACCAGATCGTCGACCACCGCGGGGTCCGCGAGTGTCGAGGTGTCGCCCAAGCTCTGATACTCGTCCTCGGCGATCTTGCGCAGAATTCTACGCATAATTTTACCGGAGCGGGTTTTCGGCAGGCCCGGCGCGAACTGAATCAAATCGGGCGAGGCGATCGGTCCGATTTCTTTTCGCACCCAGCCGACGAGTTCCTTGCGAAGATCTTCGGTCGGATTTTCACCGGACATCAGCGTCACATAGGCATAGATGCCCTGACCTTTGATGTTGTGCGGATAGCCGACGACTGCGGCTTCAGACACTTTCGGGTGTGCAACGAGCGCGCTTTCGACTTCCGCTGTGCCCATGCGGTGACCGGAAACGTTGATCACGTCGTCAACGCGGCCGGTGATCCAGTAATAGCCGTCTTCATCGCGGCGGCAGCCGTCGCCGGTGAAGTACTTGCCTTTGTAGGTCGAGAAGTAGGTCTGCACGAAGC
>LNEZ01000067.1 GCA_001464215.1 Rhizobiales bacterium Ga0077548
CACTTGCCGCGCGGATCGGTGAAGCGAAGATCGACATATTTTACGTCCTGATCCTTGATCAGCTTCAGGACATCTTTAGCGGTCGTCATTGCGGTAGTTCCCCTCTTTTATGAATTCCCTGGGCCCAGGGAATTGTTTTTGATTTTGGCGTGATGGTTAGACGGCGTCGTCGCCTGACTCGCCGGTTCGAATGCGGATCGCTTCCTCGATGTTGGAGACGAAAATCTTGCCATCGCCGATGCGCCCAGTTTGCGCTGCCTTGCGAATGGCGTCGATTGCTTTTTCGACCATCGGGTCGGTCAGCACGATTTCGATTTTCACCTTCGGAAGAAAGTCGACCACATACTCGGCACCCCGATAGAGCTCAGTATGGCCTTTCTGACGGCCGAAGCCCTTGGCTTCGGTGACGGTGATGCCCTGGAGGCCAACTTCCTGCAGCGCTTCCTTCACCTCATCGAGATTGAACGGCTTGATGATGGCTTCGACTTTCTTCATTGGCTTATCTTCCTCTCCCAAAGGCATCGTCGCGCGAGTAGCGCGCACTTTCGAGCCGGGGTCGCATTAGCAGGGTCCGTGCCAGCCTCCGGCATAAGCTGACACGTTGATTTCGCAGACAAAACCGGCAGCCTGCGGTGAGGGCGGATTTTCGCATCGATGTTGCCGCCTAGGAAATAGTCAAAATGCACAATCAGAAGGCACGAAAGATGCGCCCGTTCCTTGTGCAGAGCGCGCAGTTTAGGCAGAGCCGGCGAGCACCGCCAGAGGCTTGGCGGCGTGGCCCGCGTGATATGGCTCCAGCATGACCGAAATTCTTACCCCGCGCGAGATGTCGGAGGCCGATCGGCGGACAATCGCCGCAGGTACGCCCGGTATCGAATTGATGGAGCGCGCGGGCGCAGCAGTAGCGCGGGTCGCGGCCGACGAAGCGAAGCGCGGACGGCGCATCGCGATCGTATGCGGGCCGGGCAATAACGGCGGCGACGGGTTTGTCGCTGCGCGAGTGCTTCAAGAGCAAGGCTTCGACGTTCGGGTTTTGCTTGTCGGTTCGCGCGAGAAGCTCGCAGGCGATGCGGCGATTGCGTTCGCGCGCTGGAGCGGAAAAGCCGAAGCGCTTGATGCGAACGCGTTCTCGAATTGCGATCTCATCGTCGATGCGCTGTTCGGCGCGGGTCTGTCGCGGAATCTCTCCGGAGAGGCGAAGCGCGTAGTCGAGGCGATCAATGCTTTGCGCGTGCCGGTAGTCGCCGCCGATTTGCCCAGCGGCATCGAGGGCGAGAGCGGACAAGTGCGTGGCGCCGCTGTTCGCGCGACGCATACGGTGACGTTCTGCCGGATGAAGCCCGCGCATCTTCTGATGCCCGGAAGAACCCACGCAGGGCAAATTACGGTCGCCGACATCGGCATCCCCGATCGCATCGTTAGCGAGGTTGCGGGCGGTATTTCTCTGAACGTGCCCGAAGCGTGGGTCGGCGCGTATCCCTGGCCGCGGATTGACGGACACAAATACAAGCGCGGCCACGCGGTCGTGGTCAGTGGCCCGGCGAATGCGAGCGGAGCCGCGAGGCTTGCCGCTAAGGCGGCGCTACGCGCTGGCGCGGGGCTGGTCACCGTCGCAGCTTCCAAGGCCGCGCTGGCGGTGCTTTCGGCTTCGCTTGAGGCGGTCATGGTGCGCGAGGCGCAGGGCGCGGCGGGCTTGAAGAAGCTCTTGGCCGACAAGCGGCTCAACGCAGTCCTGCTAGGCCCCGGAAACGGGGCCGGGAAGGCCACCAAGGCTGCCGTCGAGGCGGCGGCGAAGGCTGGCCGGGCATTGGTTCTGGACGCGGACGCTATTTCAAGTTTCACAGGAGAGTCCGGAAAGCTCGCGAAACTCCTGAAAATGAATCGGATTCAGGCGTTACTCACACCCCATGACGGCGAGTTTGCCAAACTCTTTGCCAGCGACTCAGCACAAGTTCTTCGGATTGAATCGAAAATCGAGAAAGTACGGGCGGCGGCGAAGCTGCTTGGCGCGGTCGTGCTGCTGAAAGGCCCGGACACGGTGGTGGCCTCGCCTGATGGCCGCGTCACCGTCGCGAACAACGCGCCGTCCTGGCTTGCGACCGCGGGTGCAGGCGATGTGCTTGCCGGGATTTCGCTCGGCCTGATCGCGCAGGGGATGCCGGTGTTCGAGGCGGCGAGCGCTACGGTCTGGCTGCATGGCGAGGCGGCGAACGAGGCAGGCTTCGGCATGACCGCAGAGGAACTGAACCCTGCACTCAAGAAAGTGCTGGAGCGGCTTTACGAAGCCTTCGGCGCGGCGCGTTGAGCGAGCGCGTCCGCGACAACTTCATCATGGTCGAAGGCGAGGCGCTGTGCGCGATAGTTTTCGACGAATTCGGCTTCCGCAGCATCATCGCCCGCGACCGGCTCTTGGTCGCCGCCATCGACGAGGTAAACCGCCGACACGCAATGCCCGCGAGGGTCCCGGTCGGGACGCGAATACACACCGACTAGCCGGATAACCCGGCCCGCAATCCCGGTCTCCTCGCGCAATTCGCGAAGGGCCGCATCCTCCATCCGCTCGCCGTATTCCACGAAGCCGCCGGGCAGCGCGTATTGGCCCTGAAACGGCGGGTTCTTGCGGCGGATGAGCAAGAGCCGGCCCGCCTTGTCGAAGACGACGCAGTCGGCCGCCAGCGCGGGTTGCTTGTGCATAAAGGAGGTATCGAAACGGAGTTGAACCCCGAAAGTGCCATGCTATACCCCGCCTCGCCAAATCGGCGCCGGGCGGCCCCGGAGCACTTCCCGCGGGTGTGGCGGAACTGGCAGACGCACTGGATTTAGGTTCCAGCGCCGCAAGGCGTGGGGGTTCAAATCCCTCCACCCGCACCAGTTTGTGCTTTCTGACGGCAATCAAAAACGAAGGCTTTGACGAAGATGCAAGTGAAGGAAACCCTCTCCGAGGGCCTGAAGCGCGAATACGAAGTTTTGGTGCCGGCGGCCGATCTCGACCAGCGCGTGAACGCGAAGCTCGATGAAATCAAGGGCCGCGTGAACATCGCAGGCTTCCGCCCCGGCAAGGTGCCGATGAGTCACCTGAAGCGCGTCTACGGCAAGTCCGTGATGAGCGAAGTGATCCAG
Source organism: Rhizobiales bacterium Ga0077548 (assembly GCA_001464215.1). Taxonomy (GTDB): domain Bacteria; phylum Pseudomonadota; class Alphaproteobacteria; order Rhizobiales; family Xanthobacteraceae. Next base: position 3,121 of record LNEZ01000067.1, read on the forward strand.
CAGGCGGTCAACGACTCCAACCAGAAGATCGTCGACGACGGCAAGTTCAAGCTCGCCATGGAGCCGAAGGTGACCCTCGCTGCCGAGGACGAAGCCTCGGTAAAGCAACTGATCGAAGGCAAGAGCGATCTCGCCTTCAAGGTCGCGATGGAAATTCTGCCGAAGATCGAGTTTTCGGATTTCAAGAAGGTCAAGGTAACGCGGCCCGTCACCGAAACGACCGACGCGGATGTCGATCAAGCGCTCGACAAAATCGCAGAAGCGAACCGGCAGTTCGAAGAAAAGCAGGGCAAGGCCGAGAAGGGCGATCAGGTCACGATCGACTTCAAGGGCGCGATCGATGGTGTGCTGTTCGACGGCGGTGCCGCGGAAGACGCGCCACTCGTGCTCGGCTCCAACACCTTCATTCCGGGCTTTGAAGACCAGCTTATCGGTGTCGCGGCCGGCGATGCGAAGGACGTCAAGGTCAAATTCCCGGCGGAATATGGTGCGCCGGATCTCGCCGGCAAAGACGCGGTGTTCGCGATCAACGTGAAGAAGGTCGAGAAGCCGAAGAAGACCGAGATCAACGAAGAGTTCGCAAAAAGCGTCGGCGCGGAAAATCTCGCGAAGCTGAAGGACGACGTGCGCGACCGCATCTCGCGCGACTTTAAGCACGTCTCGCGCACCAAGGCGAAGCGCTCGCTCCTGGACGCGCTCGATGGCGAACTGAAATTCCAGGCACCGGCGTCGCTCGTCGAGCAGGAATTCGACACAGTGTGGAAGGCCGTGAACAACGATCTTGCGAACCGCAAGATTACCTGGGCCGACGAGGACACCACGGAAGAAGAGGCGAAAGCGGAATATCAGCGGATCGCCGACCGCCGTGTTCGTTTGGGTCTCGCCATTGCGGAACTGGGAGAGAAGAACAATATCCAGGTGTCCGAAGACGAGATCACCCGCGCCATTGTGGAGCAGGCGCGCCAGTATCCCGGCCAGGAACAACAGGTTTGGGATATGTTCCGGAAGAATCCGCAGGCGCTTGCGGGCATCCGCGCGCCTCTGTTCGAGGACAAGGTCATCGACTTCATCCTCGAGCTTGCGGATGTAAGCGAAAAGAAGGTCAGCCGCGACGAACTGCTCGCGGATGACGAGGAAACGACTTCCCGGCCCAAGATCGGGAAGAACAAGAAAGCGAAAAAGTAGGGCTTCGGATTAACCCACTCGATCCGGGCTCACGCTAAATTCCGGGCTACCGATTCGAGTGGAGGCTTTCTGGGAGATGACAATGCGCGATCCGGTCGAAACCTACATGAACTTAGTCCCGATGGTGGTCGAGCAGACCAACCGCGGTGAGCGCGCCTACGACATCTTCTCGCGCCTCCTGAAGGAGCGGATTATTTTCATCACCGGCCCGATTGAGGACGGTATGTCGACGCTCGTTGTCGCGCAGTTGCTTTTCCTTGAAGCCGAAAATCCGAAAAAGGAAATCTCGATGTACATCAACTCGCCGGGCGGCGTGGTGACATCGGGCATGGCGATTTACGACACCATGCAGTTTATCCGCCCGCCAGTCTCGACGCTCTGCACGGGTCAGGCCGCTTCGATGGGCTCGCTCCTGCTTGCCGCGGGTGCGCCGGGACAACGCTTCTCGTTGCCGAACGCGCGCATCATGGTTCACCAGCCCTCGGGCGGTTTCCAGGGGCAGGCAACCGACATCATGCTGCACGCCCAGGAAATCCTGAATCTCAAGAAACGGCTCAACGAAATCTACGTGAAGCATACCGGCCAGCCGCTGAAAGCGATCGAGGATGCGCTGGAGCGCGACAAGTTCATGACCGCGGAAATGGCCGCGGAGTTTGGAATTGTCGACAAGGTCATCGACAAGCGGCCGACCGACGAAGTGCCGCTGTCCAAGGCCTCGTAAGCCTCTGATTTACGCACACATTTAAGCGATCAAACGCCGCCATCACTTGTTATCAAGTCTTGGCGGCGTTTTCTTATCTGGTTAGCATCCGCGCGGAATTGAAATGACGGGGCGCGGGCATGAGTTGGACTTCGGTTCTCAGCTTTTACGACTATAAATTCCTGCTCTTGTTGCAGGTAGTCGCGGTCGTCGGCGTTCCGCTCGTCCTCTGGCACTATTGCAATCTTCGCAAAGCCTTTCCGCTCGCGATAATCCAGATATTCGTCGGCATTCTGCTTGGCGGGTCGATCTTCGGCGTGATCGCGCCGGACGCGTTCAAGTATCTCTTCGGCCTTGGCGATCCCAGCAACGCAAAACTCGGCATCACAGTCAGCGCGGGCGTGACCGCGCTCGCGCAAATCGCAGTGGTTCTGTTCGTATTTCTCGCCGGCTGCGAAGCCGACCGCAACGTCGTGCAGAACGCGGCGGGCATGATCCTGAAGATCGGCGTCACGGGCGTATTCACGCCGTGGATTCTCGGCTCCATCGCAGCGTTTTTTATCGCGGGCTATTACGCGAATGTTGCCGGCAGCACGGTGCTCGGCACGCGCGGCGAGACGCTTTATGCGGTCGCCTTCGGTCTCTGCATGGCGGTGACGGCGTTGCCGGTACTCGTGATCGTGCTGCGCGAACTCGGGTTCAATTCGAAGCCTATCGGCTCGGTGGCGCTCGCGGTCGGCGGCGTCGACGACGGGCTGCTTTGGCTTTCGCTCGCGATTATTCTGCCGCTCGCGCCCGCGGGTATAGCGACGACGTCGCTCTTCAACATCATTTCGCTTTACGCTTTTCTGTTCGCGCTAGGTGGCGGGTTGCTTGCCATCCTTATTATTTTCTACGTCATCAATCCGATTTTGAACCGCTTGATCGCGCAGCAGTCGCCGGAGCGCCTGCTGATGTCGATGGTGGTGATCGCGATTTTCGCAGTCGGCGCGCTCACGGAGCTGACCGGCCTGCACGCAGTCTTCGGCGCATTCTTCGTCGGGCTGCTGATCCCTGAAAAGCTGCGCCACATGGCGCAGGACCGTTTCGACGTTCCGGTGAGCTTGTTACTGCTGCCGTTCTTCTTCCTCGCGACCGGTCTCAAGACCAAGTTCGAGTTCGGCAACCCCGAGCTTTGGTACGTCTTCGGGATCGCCATGGTGGTCTGCATCACCGGGAAATTCTTCGGCGTGACGCTGCCGACCTATTGGTCCGGCCAGTCGCTGCCGTTTTCGATCACGCTCGGCACGCTCATGCAGTGCAAAGGGCTGATGGAGATTGTTGTCGTGACGCTGCTCTATGAGCGCGGCGTGTTCGGCCAGAGCACGTTCACGGCGTTGATCCTGGTGGCGCTGGTTTCGACCGCGATCACCGTGCCGCTATCCAATCTCGCGCGATGGTATTTCGGCGAAGCAGCCACGCAGACACGCGAAGAAGAAAAGGTCGAAATCAGTGTGCCGACCGTGCCGGACCTGCCGAAATCCGAACAGGCGGGAAAAGTCGTCGGCCCACGCGCGAAAGTGGAGGGCGCTTCGCTCGATTTCGAAAACGCGATCGGCAAAGTCGCCGTCACGGGTCCCGATGTGGTCATCGGCAGACACAAGGAAGACAGTATCCGTGTGAACGATGTGCGGGTGTCGCGCGGCCATGCGCGTCTGCAAAAGCTCGCCGACGGCATCTACGAGATCACGAACCTTACCGCCACGCGCTCGGAGCCGAACCCGATCACGATCAACGGCGAGACGAAGGACAAGGCGATCCTGAAAGACGGCGACGAGGTTTCGCTGAACGGCGTGAATTTCAAGTTCCACGCCGCGTAACGCGGTCAGGGCTGCTCGAGTTTGAGGGTGGTGTCGCCGAGCTTGATGAGGTCGCCGAATTTGACGGCCTGATCGGACGTGATCTGGCTGCCGTTGACCCAGAGGCCGCCCGGCTTCCCGCCGTCGTAGATGCGGACTTCGAGGTTCTTTGCGTCGAACGTGATGACAGCGTGCTGCTGGCGCGAGATAGTGTCGTCGCCGAACGCGATCTGGACCCGCATATCGTCGCCACGGCCGATCTGGTTGGTGCCGGTGAAGATGTTGACCGAATTTCCAGCGCCGGGCCCCTCGATCACGGTGAGCTTACCCACTACCTGATTGGACTTGTCGCGGATCAACTGGGTCGAGATGTCGTCCAGCGCTTCTCCGCCACCGGCTTCTCCGGGGCGCTTAATTCTCGTCTCGTTGCCGGACATGGCTGCCGCTTTCCTCGCGTCTTGAACGGCGGAAAAGATAACGCATATGCGGGGGGCAGACCACGCGGACCCGCCTTCATCCCAATTGGAACTTCTCCCCACCACAAAAACCGTAACAACGACCCATTTTCGGGCCACGCGGGCGGCGGATCGTCGCAACGCGGCCTATGGGACACATTTCCCGGCATCGGGATTGCATCGTCCACAGGGCGCACGAGTACGGGGTTCCGGTAGCTTTTGGATAGGATTTGGGTCGTACAATCGTCATCTACGAATCGTGGAGGGCGGTCCCGCTAAGGTTAAGCAAACCTTGATCATCCGCGCGGTAGCGTGCTTCGCTGCTGCATTGCAGGGTGGGACGAGATTCTCGAACTACCCCGGGCCACAGTAGGTACCGGGACAGCGCGGTGGGGGCAGGAAGCGCCCGCGGCGAAGGAACGGAGAAGTGGAATGAGCAAGGCCGGCGGCGAGTCCAAGAGCACCCTGTACTGCTCTTTTTGCGGCAAAAGCCAGCACGAGGTCCGCAAGCTGATTGCCGGCCCGACCGTTTTCATCTGCGATGAATGCGTCGAACTGTGCATGGACATCATTCGCGAGGAGAACAAGTCCTCGCTGGTGAAGTCGCGCGACGGCATTCCGACGCCGAAGGAAATCCGCAAGGTCCTCGACGACTATGTGATCGGGCAGGACCAGGCGAAAAAGGTGCTCTCGGTCGCGGTTCACAACCACTACAAGCGCCTGAACCACGCGACCAAGCACAACGACGTCGAACTCGCGAAATCGAACATCCTGCTGATCGGGCCCACGGGCTCGGGCAAGACGCTCTTGGCGCAGACGCTCGCCCGCATACTCGATGTGCCGTTCACGATGGCTGACGCGACGACGCTGACCGAAGCCGGTTACGTCGGCGAGGATGTCGAAAACATCATCCTGAAGCTGTTGCAGTCCGCCGACTACAACGTCGAGCGGGC
>LNEZ01000068.1 GCA_001464215.1 Rhizobiales bacterium Ga0077548
GATTCTCAAAGGCATCGTTGACGCTGAGAAGCCGAACTTGGTCATCCTCGGCAAGCAGGCGATCGACGACGACAGTAACCAGACCGGCCAGATGCTGGCCGCGTTGTTGAATTGGCCGCAAGGCACCTTCGCGTCGAAAGTTGCGATCGAGTCCGACAGCGTGAACGTAACGCGCGAAGTCGATGGCGGCTTGCAGACCGTGAAGTTGAAACTTCCCGCAATCGTCACCACCGATCTGCGTTTGAACGAGCCGCGTTACGCTTCGCTCCCAAACATCATGAAAGCGAAGAAGAAGCCGATCGACGAAAAAGCGCCGGGCGACTACGGCGTCGATGTCGCGCCGCGCCTGAAAGTCATCAAGACTTCCGAACCCGCTGGCCGCAAGGCCGGCGTAAAAGTCGACTCGGTGGCAGCCCTCGTCGACAAACTCAAGAATGAAGCGGGAGTGATCTGATCATGGCGACACTCCTGATTGCCGAACACGACAACAAGGCACTGAACCCTGCGACGCTGAAAGCGATGACGGCGGCGGCGGCACTTGGCGCCGATGTCGATGTGCTGGTTGCAGGCGAAGGCGCGAAAGCCGTTGCCGATGCCGCCGCGAAAATCGCAGGCGTGAAAAAAGTGCTGCTCGCCGATAACGCAGCTTATAAAAACAAACTCGCCGAGCCGATGGCTGCACTCATCGTGAAGCTCGCCGCCAACTACGACGCGATCGTTTCGCCGGCGACGACGAGCGGAAAGAATTTCATGCCGCGCGTGGCAGCACTCCTCGACGTGATGCAGATTTCCGAAATCACCAAGGTCGAGAGCGCGGACACCTTCCAGCGTCCGATCTATGCCGGGAACGCAATCCAGACCGTGCAGTCTTCCGACAAGAAGAAGGTGATTACGGTTCGTACCTCGACCTTCCAGGCGGCGGGCGAAGGCGGCTCGGCATCGATTGAGAACGCTGAAGGCGCCGGCGATCCTGGCATTTCCTCTTTCGTCGGCGAAGAACTCTCCAAATCCGATCGTCCGGAATTGACCGCCGCGCGCGTCATCATCTCCGGTGGCCGCGCCATGGCGAATAAAGAGAACTTCGCGAAATATATCGAGCCGGTGGCCGACAAACTGGGTGCCGCAATGGGCGCCTCACGCGCCGCGGTCGATGCGGGCTATGCTCCGAACGACTGGCAGGTCGGCCAGACCGGCAAGGTCGTGGCGCCTGAACTCTACATCGCGGTCGGCATTTCCGGCGCGATCCAGCATCTGGCCGGCATGAAGGACTCGAAAGTGATCGTTGCGATCAACAAGGACGAAGAGGCGCCGATCTTCCAAGTCGCCGATTACGGCCTGGTCGGCGATCTCTTTACGATATTGCCCGAACTCGAAAAAGAACTCAGCAAATAGCGAGCAGCCCGCGCGATGAAAGCCTTGAAAAAAATCGGTGTAATCGGCGCGGGCCAGATGGGCAACGGCATCGCCCATGTCTGCGCGCTCGCGGGCTATGACGTGAAGCTGAACGATATTTCCGAAGACCGCATCAAGGCGGGCTTGGCCTCCATCAACGGCAATATGCAGCGCCAGGTCACGAAGGCGCTGATTTCCGAAGGCGACCGGCAAACCGCGCTCGCCCGCATTGCGCCTGCGGCCGGCTTCAAAGACCTCACCGACTGCGATCTTGTGATCGAGTCGGCATCCGAAAAAGAAGATGTCAAGAAGAAGATCTTCATCGAGCTTTCGCAGATGATGCCAAAGGACGCGCTGCTCGCGTCCAACACTTCTTCCATCTCGATCACGCGTCTGGGTGCGGCCACCGACCGCCCGGAAAAATTCATCGGCATTCACTTTATGAATCCGGTGCCGTTGATGGAGTTGGTCGAGCTGGTGCGCGGTATCGCCACCGACGAAGACACCTTCGAGGCTTCAAAGGAATTCGTCTCGCGCCTGAACAAGACCTATGCGGTCGCGGAAGATTTTCCGGCCTTCATCGTGAACCGCATCCTGCTGCCGATGATCAATGAAGCGATCTACACGCTTTACGAAGGCGTCGGCTCGGTCGAGGCAATCGACAAGGCGATGAAGTTGGGTGCCAATCACCCGATGGGCCCGCTGCAACTCGCGGACTTTATAGGTCTCGATACCGTGCTCTCGGTGATGCAGGTGCTGCACGAAGGTCTGGCGGATTCCAAATACCGCCCCTGCCCGCTGCTCGTAAAATACGTCGAGGCCGGCTGGTTAGGGCGCAAAACCCAGCGCGGCTTCTACGATTATCGCGGCGAAAAGCCCGTTCCCACGCGCTAAGCGTTCTTTAACCGGCCTCGTCCATTTTGCCGAGCGATGGAAACCGCCCTCATCAGCGCCGTCATGGCGTCGAAAACTTCGCAGATGCAGGTCGCGATTGCGGCCCGGCTCGCGAAGATGAATGCCGCGAGCGAGCAATCGATCGCGCAACTTCTGGAAGCCGCCAACCAGAACGCGCAGAAACTTGCCGACGCGGCAGCCGGCCTCGGCCAAAACATCGACATCCAAGTCTGAATTCTTCTCTCATGGTTCGAGACGCGCAGCTTCGCTGCGCTCCTCACCATGAGGATTAAAATACAATGAGCTCATCCTGAGGAGGCCGCGAAGCGGCCGTCTCGAAGGATGTGCGGTCAGTTCTTCGCGAGCGCCGCGCGGATCAGCGCGAGCGCGTCTTCGCTCGCCCATTCCGCCGGTCCCGGCATGAAGCCCAACTCGCACCCGTTGCGATCGACCAGGATCGTGGAAGGCAGGCCCGGCGCGCGTCCCGCGGCTTTCAGTTTCTGAAATACGTTCGTGGTCGGGTCTTCGTAATAGAGAAGGCTCTTCACCTTGATCTCTTCGAGAAATTTCCTCGGTTTGTCGCCGCCGCGCTGATCGAGATTGATCGCGAGCACCGCGAAATCGCGACCGCCCAGCTTCTTCTCAAGCTCGTCCAGCGCCGGCATTTCCTTGCGGCAGGGTACGCACCAGGTCGCCCAGAGATTGATGAGCACGACCCGGCCCTTGAATTCGTCAAGGCTTACCGTCCGCCCCGTGCCGTCCTTGAATTCGAGCGCGGTCGCCCGGCGCGGGGTCGCGTTCGGCGTGAAAGCTGCGACTTCCCCCTTGGAAAGCGGCATTAACCGTTTGGCCGCAAGCCCGGCGTTAATACAAGAAGCGTCCGAAACGACGCCTGCGTTGCGCGGCAGCCCTCCGGTCAAGTATACCCCGGCGAACCCCGCAATCGTGCCGAGGAAAGCCGCAAGCAAGAAATAGCGTGCGCGGCGAAGCCAGTTTACGCGTGCGGTCGTTTCCGGGTTTGGAGCGGTCATCAGGTCAGGCCGTTGAGGTTTCGAGCATGAGTAACAAAATGTGGGGCGGTAGGTTCGCGGCGGGCCCCGACGCGATCCTCGAGGAAATCAACGCCTCGATCGATTTCGACCGGCACTTGTTCGCACAGGACATCGCGGGCTCCAAGGCGCACGCCTCGATGCTGGCAGCCCAAGGCATCATTACGGCAGCCGACGCGGACAAAATCGCGCAGGGCCTGGATGCCATTCTGGCCGAGATCGAAAGCGGCAAGTTCAAGTTTTCGAGAGCGCTCGAAGACATTCATATGAATGTCGAAAGCCGCCTGGCCGAATTGATCGGCCCCGCCGCGGGACGCCTGCACACCGCGCGTTCGCGGAACGATCAGGTCGCAACCGATTTCAAGCTCTACATCCGCGACACTGTCGATGGCTTGGACAAATCGCTCGCCGATCTGCAACTCGCGCTGACCGAAAAGGCCGTGCAATACGCCGACAGCGTGATGCCGGGCTTCACGCATTTGCAGACCGCGCAGCCCGTCACCTTTGGCCACCATCTCTTGGCTTACGTCGAGATGCTTTCGCGCGACCGTGGGCGGCTTAGTGATGCGCGCAAACGCATGAACGAAAATCCGCTAGGGAGCGCCGCGCTCGCAGGAACGTCTTTCCCGATCGACCGCGAAGCGACTTCGAAAGCGCTCGGCTTCGATCGCCCGACCGCGAACAGCCTCGACGCGGTTTCCGATCGCGATTTCGTATTAGAGACGCTGGCTGCGGCCTCGATCTGCGCGATGCACCTGTCGCGCTTCGCAGAAGAAATCGTGATCTGGACCACACCTGCGTTCGGCTTCATTGCGCTTTCCGACAAGTTCACGACCGGCTCTTCGATCATGCCGCAGAAGCGCAATCCGGATGCCGCCGAACTGGTTCGTGCCAAGGCTGGCAAGATTATTGGCGCGCTGGTGCAGTTGCTCGTCGTGATGAAGGGTCTGCCGCTCGCCTATGCCAAGGATATGCAGGAAGACAAGGACGGCACCATTCGCGCACTCTCGGATTTCTCCGTCGTGATCGCGGCGACCGCGGGCATGACGCGCGATCTCGTGGCGGACGAGAAGAGAATGAAGGCGATGGCCGGCGACGGTTACTCGACCGCGACCGATCTTGCCGACTGGCTGGTGCAAAAGCTGAACATTCCGTTCCGCGAAGCGCACCACATCACCGGCACGATCGTCGCAAAAGCATCGAGCGCGAACGTGCCGCTGCACCGCCTGCCGCTTGCCGAGATGCAGGCCGTGGAAAAGCGCATTACCGACGACGTGTTCTCGGTGCTCTCGGTCACGAAATCGGTCGCCTCCCGCGTGAGCTATGGCGGTACCGCGCCGAAGAATGTCCGCGTTCAGGCTAAGCGCTGGCTGAAGAAACTCGGGCACGACCCGAAATGACGCGAATGGCCGCGGCCTCGCTTTGGCCGCGGTTTTCCGATAGTTGAAACCCGCATCCGGGGAGTGATCCTTTGACCAACCGTTACGACCGAAAACTGCCGATTGCCGTTCTCGCGGGCACCCTTTTGCTTGCCGGCTGCGGCGTGAAGGGTCCCTTGGAGCCGCCGGTCGGCGCCGAGAACATCACTTCGCCGAACCCGTTGCAGACCACCATCACTTCCGATGCTCCGGGCCCGTCGGTTACCTCGACGCAGACACAGACCGCGACCTCGAAGGCGTTTACGCCTATCGGTAACGACAAAGAGAAAAAGAAGCGCTTTCGACAGGGCGGTGTCCCTGTCACCAGCGAACCGGTAAAACCGGACCAGCCCTTCTTTCTCGACAAGCTGCTCTGATACTCTTAGCTCGATGCATCACTTCACCTACCGCGACGGCGTCATGCACGCCGAAGACGTCGATCTGACCGCGCTCGCGCGCGAAGTCGGCACGCCGTTCTATTGCTATTCGACCGCTACACTCGATCGCCACTACCGCGTATTTGCTGAAGCCTTCGCCGACGTTCCCTCGCTGGTTTGCTTCGCGCTGAAGGCAAATTCCAATCAGGCGGTGATCGCAACCCTCGCGAAACTCGGCGCGGGTGCGGACATCGTCTCCGGCGGCGAACTCGCGCGTGCGCTGCAAGCAGGCGTTCCTGCGAACAAGATCGTCTTCTCCGGCATCGGCAAGACCCGCGAAGAAATGGCGGCGGCGCTTCATGCCGGCATCTATTGCTTCAACGTGGAGAGCGAACCGGAACTGCGCGTGCTTTCCGAAATCGCAACGGGCCTTGGCGTGAAGGCGCCGGTCTCCGTCCGCGTGAACCCGGATGTCGACGCGAAGACACACGCCAAGATCGCTACCGGAAAGAGCGAAAACAAGTTCGGCATTCCGATTTCGCGGGCGCGCGAAGTTTACGCGGAGGCAGCTTCGCTTCCCGGTATTCGTGTCAGCGGCATCGATATGCATATCGGCAGCCAGATCACGGAACTATCGCCGTTCGATAACGCGACCGCATTGCTCGCGGAACTCGCGCGCGATCTGCGCGCCGCCGGACACACGATCGAGCATCTCGACCTCGGTGGGGGCCTCGGCATTCCCTACAAGAATGACAACACGCCGCCGCCCTTGCCCGCCGAATATGCGGAAGTCGTGAAGAAGCACACCAAGGGTTTAGGTGTGAAGCTCGTCTTCGAAGTCGGCCGCATGATCGTCGGCAACGCCGGTATCCTTGTCAGCCAGGTGATCTACTGGAAGCAGGGCGAAGCGAAGAATTTTCTGATCGTGGACGCCGCGATGAACGATCTCATTCGCCCGACGCTCTATGAGGCGTATCACGAGATTCTGCCTATCACGGAGCCTCACGCGAATACGCCATGGGCCGTTGCCGATGTCGTGGGTCCGGTCTGCGAATCGGGCGATTACTTGGCGCTCGACCGCCGCCTGCCGCAGATGAAAGAGGGCGACCTGGTCGCGGTAATGACGGCGGGCGCCTATGGCGCAGTCCAAGCCGGCACCTACAACACCCGCGCGCTCATTCCCGAAGTGCTTGTCCGCGAAGGCGAATACGCCGTGGTCCGGCCGCGCTTCGATGCCGCAGCCATCATTGGGCTGGATAGAAAAGCGCCCTGGCAAAGCTGAAATACTGCATTGCCGCAAAAGTCATTGGCTGTGGCCATATTCGCCTATTAGAGTCGGTGCCGGGCATGGGGCGACCCGCAAGGAACCGGCCATTTGAGCGGCGCACCTGAGACGAAGAACCAGAATGAACTTTCCTCCGGCATAGTCCGCGAGGCCCTCGCCGCGCTTTCGGTCGCGCTCTCCCGCACGCGGCAGGCGCTGTTGTGGGAAAGCATCTGGCCCGTTGCCGTCGCACTTCTTTCCGCGCTTGGAATCTTTCTCAGCGCTTCTTGGGCGGGCTTATGGATTTCGCTGCCGCCTTATGCGCGCATCATCGGCGTTGCGCTGTTCGCGCTGCTCGTCATCGCAGCCCTCGTGCCCGCGATCCGCATTCGCATTCCAGGACTGGGGGAGGCGGTATCGCGCCTCGATCGCTCGAACGTAGCAACCCACCGGCCCGCGACCGCGCTCACCGACAAGTTAGCCACCAAATCCGAAGATCCGATGGCGGCAGCACTCTGGCGCGCGCATCTCGCGCGAACGGCCGAAGCCGCGAAGCAACTTCGCGCCGGCCTGCCGCAGCCGAAACTCGCGCTGCGCGATCCGCTTGCATTCCGCGCGCTGATCCTGCTCGCGGTCGTCGCGACCTTCTTCGTCGCGGACAACGACCGCACGCGCCGCATCGCCGCCGCCTTCGACTGGACCGGCGCGCTGACGCCGCGCCTCTATCGCGTCGACGCATGGATCACGCCGCCGGGTTACACCGGCCGCGCGCCGGTGCTGCTCGCGGGCATTCGCCATGACGAAGCGGCGCCCGGTGAAGTCCCGCAAGTTTTGGTGCCTGCTGGAAGTATGCTGATCGTGCGCGGAACCAATCTCGCCGCACTCGATCTCGTCATCGAGGGGAATCTCAAGGAAGAACCGAACCCTAACCCGGATGCCGCGAAGACCGGCATCGAGCGGCATTTTCGGATCACCGAAGACGCGCGCCTCACGGTGAAGGGTCTTCCGGTCGGCGAAGCGAAATGGTCGTTCCGCGCGATCCCGGACCGCGTGCCGATCATCGAGCTGTCGAAAGATCCGGAAATCTCCGGCCGCAACGCGCTGAGCCTTTCCTACCGGATGGACGACGACTACGGCGTGACCCAGGCCGAAGCGCAGTTCGAGCGCGTCATTCCGCTCATTCCCAACGCGCTTTCCCCGCGCCCGCTGATCGAAGCGCCGAACTTCCCGCTCTCCTTGCCGCAGGCGCGCACGAAGAACGGCGCCGGACAAACCGCGAAGGACCTCACTGAACATCCGTGGGCGGGCGCTACCGTGCGGCTCACGCTCCTTGCGCGGGACGAAGCCGGCAACGAGGGCAAGAGCGAGCCGCGGCAGATGCGCATTCCGATGCGCTCGTTCCAGAAGCCGGTCGCCCGCGTGCTGATCGAACAACGCCGCGAACTTGCGTTTGACGCCAATGCGCGCGGCCGTGTCCAGAACGCGCTTGATGCGCTGATGATCGCACCCGAGCGCTTCACGCCGGAAGCCAATGTCTATCTGGGGCTGCGTACTGCGAGCACGCGGCTCAGAATCGCGCGTACCGACGACGACCTGCGCGGCGTGATCGACTATCTGTGGGAAGTCGCGGTGCTGATCGAGGACGGCACGCTTTCCGATGTCGAGCGCGATCTTCGCGCCGCCGAAAATGCGCTGCGGCAGGCGCTGGAGCGAGACGCCTCCCCGGAAGAGATCAAGAAGCTGATGGACCAGCTTCGCGCCGCCCTCGATAAATATCTGCAGGCGCTAGCGGAACAGCAGCGCCGGGACAACAACACGACCAATCTCGAGCGGCCCGACCCGAACACGCGCGTGGTCCGCCCGCAGGATCTCAAAAATATGCTCGACCAGATCGAGAAGATGGCGCGAAACGGAGATCGCCAGTCCGCGCAGAAGTTGCTCGATCAACTGCAATCGCTGATGGAGAACCTGCAGAAGAACCGCCGTCAGGCCGGGCCGCAGCAGAATCAGGATAACCCGCTCGACCAGCTTGGCCGCATGATTCAGGAGCAGCAGCGCCTGCGCGACCGCACTTTCCGGCAGGGACAGGAAGAGCGCCGCCAACAGCAAGGACAACAGAAGCAGGGCCAGCAGAAACAAGGCCAGAACCAGATGGGCCAGTTGCGTCAGGGCCAGGGCGATCTGCGGCAGCAGCTCGAGCGTATGCTCGAACAACTTAAGAAGCGCCAACAGGGTCAGCAGCAAGGTGAAGGCGAAGGCAATGATGCCGCCGATGCCCTCGGCCGCGCCGAGCAGGCGATGCGGGACGCCGAAAATTCGCTCGGCAACGGCGACGCGGAAGGTGCTACGGACTCGCAAGGCCGCGCACTCTCACAGCTACGGCGCGGCGCGCAGGCCATGGCCGATGCCATGCAGCAGGGCGGACCAGGCGATGGCCAAGGTTTCCCGGATGGACCGGAGGCCGATCAGGCGGACCGTACCGATCCCCTGGGACGCCCCGTGCGCAACCGTGAGTTCGGTGACGACTACACGGTGAAGGTGCCGGACGAAATCGACACGCAACGTGCACGCCGCGTGCTCGAGGAATTGCGCCGCCGGCTGAGCGAACCGAACCGGCCGCGGTTAGAGCTCGATTATCTCGATCGTCTCTTGCAGGATTACTAGTTCTTTATTGAGCGAGCACTTCGCGGATTTTCGTCCGCACATCCTCGATCTGGAACGGCTTCACGATCACACCCTTGATCAGCGCGTCTAAACCGCTCGCGCGTTCGCGCTGATCGGAGAAACCCGTCATCAGAATAACGGGAAGTTTCGGCCAATCGCGCGAAACGGAAAGCGCGAGCGCAATCCCGTCCATCAGGGGCATGGAGATATCGGTGAGCAGGAGATCGGCTTCCGCGCCGCCTTGCAGATGTTCGAGAGCGGCAGCACCGTCTTCGACCGCATGGACGGTATGACCGTCCAACTCAAGCGCGCGGGAAAGCAGAATGCGCGCCGCATCGTCGTCTTCAGCGATCAGAATACGGGCCACGAGACGCCTTCCTCGTTGCGAAGCTGCGGCGTTAGCGGACGCTTGCCGTCAGGTCGGCGCGCGTCAGAAACCGGACCATGATTTCCTTGCCCGCCGCAGGCGGCGACGCAAGGCGGCTTTTGAACGGCACGCGCTCGTGAGGATAAAGGATCGATCGCGGCAAAAGCGCGGTCCAGGAGTAAATCTCGACACCGTTTTCCCCAAGAACCGAAAGCCGCACACGCGGGAGTTCCACCGCGCGGTTCGCGACATTCTCGACCTCGCCTTCGATGGCAAGCACGGTGATGCCGTCCTGGATTTCCTGTTTGGTCCGGATGCTCTGGAATTCGAGCCCGCGCAGGTTCACCGGGAAGCCGGCTGCTGCGTAAAGGCTCGCAAGCTCGGGGGCGGCGCGCACGATCGACTGCCGCGCGAAAATACCGATCGAGACCGCGGCGAAAAGAAGTGCAGCAACGAAAGCGAGCGGTATCCGGGGCGCAGGCTTGCGCATGACCGGCGTGAACTGCGTTACCGTTTTGCGCTTCGCCATCGGCGGCGCTGCTTCCTCCGCCGGAGAAAGGGAAGGCGCGGATTCTACCGAAACGATCTCGGCGTCTTCGATTGCTGTCTTGTTGGTTGTGACCAGCGCGTCATGATCGGCGCGGTCCTCAGCGCTGACGCTCGGCACGGGTGCGGGCGCAGGTATAGAAGCAGGCATTGACGCAGACATGGCATCGATTTCGCCACCGGCGAGAACGAGGCTCGGCGCGGCTGCAAACCATTTGGTCTTGCAGGCCGCGCAACGCACCGTGCGCCCGTTGGGCGACAACGCCGAAGGATTAATTTCAAAGCCGGCCGCGCAGGACGGGCATTCGATACGCATTGCAACCTCACTCACTCAACTGGAGGTCATGATGCCCGAGACCCGTTAAAGGATCGAAAACCGTATTTGCCGGCGGCGGCGCTCAAAAAAGCCTTGTTTTATAGGGCCTTTTGGAGCGCTGGCCCGAAACGGGACATCGATTCATGCGAAGCTGCGAGAATTACCTGCCCAATAGCCAGGCCGCCTGCTTGCCGCAATTCGCTATAGCGTGCTCGATATGAACGGGATGATGAGAGGAAGCGAGGAGCGCAGGCCGCCGATGGCGGCAGCACCCGTGCGTTCGCAGCGCGGGCGGAGCTTCACGTCGATCCTGATCTGGAGCGTGGCCGGCGGACTCATTGCGGCCTTCGCCGCGGGCTTCGCGGTCTTCCTGAACGACATTCCCTCTGCGCAGACGCGAACCGCGCGCTCGGCCGACGGCATTGTCGTGCTCACGGGCGCTGCCCAACGCATGACCGATGCGATCGACCTGCTCGCGAGCAAGCGCGGCAAGCGGCTCCTCGTTTCCGGCGTAAACCCTGCGATCACGCCTGATGAACTGAAGAAGCAGATTCCCGATTTTGCCCGGCTTTCGGAATGTTGCATCGACCTAGGCCATGAAGCGCAAAACACGCTCGGCAATGCGGTCGAGACCGCGGCTTGGGCAAAGAAGAACGGTTTCAAGACGCTTCTGATCGTCACCTCGGCCTGGCATATGCCGCGCGCGCTCACCGAACTTGAGCGCGAAACCGACGGCATCGAGCTGATCCCTTATCCGGTCGTGACCGAGCGTATGCGCGAACAAAGCTGGTGGACCAGCCCGCAGGTGACGCGGCTTCTCGTTTTCGAGTATCTGAAATATCTTGCCGCGCTCGTCCGCATGACCTGAAGCCTTTCAAGCAGCGGCACACAAGGAATTCACACCGTGCAGATCGTCCGCTCGATCCTCTTCAACATCGCTTTCTATCTGAACACGTTGTTGCAGATTCTGTTCTACCTCCCGGTGCTGCTGCTGCCGCGCAAGTATATCTGGATTGCGGTGCGCTCCTGGGCGGCCGGGAACCATTTTCTTCTGAAATGGATCTGCGGGATCGAGCACGAGGTTATTGGCGCCGATAAAATCCCCGCCGGCGCTGCGATTGTCGCCTCCAAGCATCAGTCGGCGTGGGAGACCTTCACGATGGCTGCGATCTTGTCCGATCCGACCTTCGTCCTGAAGCGCGAGTTGCAATGGATCCCGCTATTCGGCTGGTACACGGCGAAAGCGAAGCTCATCCCGGTAAACCGCGGCGCGCGGAAGGCCGCGCTCGATCAGGTCACCGAAGTCGGCCATGAGCGAATGAAAGAAAACCGCCAGCTCATCATCTATGCGGAAGGCACCCGCCGTCCGGTCGATGCCCCGCCCAACTACAAATATGGTGTCGCTTATCTCTACGAACAGTTGAACGTACCCTGCGTGCCGGTCGCGCTGAATTCGGGGCTGTACTGGCCGCGCCGCTCGCTGCGATTTCAACCCGGCAAGGTGCGAATCGAGTTTCTGGATCCGATCCAGCCCGGCATGGAAAAGACCGCGTTTCTCGAGCACCTGGAAATGAAGATCGAGACGGCAACCAACCGGCTTTTGGCCCAAGGGCGAGAGGAAATCGCGCGCACGAGAACTTGATTTCAATCGTTAAGTTGACATTAACTATTGATGTTCTACCTTTGTTCTTATGCAACGATTCGAACGAGCGAAATACGCGGGAGAGCTCACCGCAACAAAGTTCCCCGATCTCGCCGGCCGCTTCCAGTTCTGGTGCGGCGGCTCAGGCCGCCGCTACGCCACCAGCCGCTACGCGCCGGGGCAAACGCCGCCCTATGACCTCGCGGTCTCGCTTTATGTGAAACAGACCGGCGAAGGCCCCAAGGTCATCGCTATCTCGGCCGGCCACGCCAACGAACCTGCACCGGCAGGCGCCGATGAGGTCCATGTTCACGTGGTCGAGCGGATCGAGGCGCTCGCGTTCGCACACCGCGATCTTCGTGCGCTCCTGGATGGCGACACCGGCAACGCTCCTTCCGGTGCGCCGGACGGCAACATCATTCCATTCAATCCGCGTCGCGCGGCGTAAAAGGTCTTTCGCCTTTTAGTCGCTCTGCGAGCCACTCAAGCTTGCGGTCACGGATGCCGAGCGAACGCAACGCGTCCACGGTCGCAAGCACATAGTCGGGATTTGCTCCAGACTTGCCGTGGCCTCGCTTCACGAAGACTAGTTGTTCTTCGAGCGACATCACGCCGGAATATTGCGCGTGTCCGCGATCGACCAGATAGCAGACCGCGCTCACGCGCGCACGGTCTCCGTCGAGCAAATCCACCAGCCGGTATTTTTCCAGATAAACGCTCGTGACCTGCTCGCGCTCGCGCAGATACTGGATCACCTGCTCGCGGTTTTTATTTGCCACGCGAAACGCGATACCCCGGCAGCTTCCGCCCTGATCGAGGCCGAGCACGAGCCCCGGCTTTTCCGGCGAGCCGCGATGAAAGTGCGAGATCACGCAGAGCGCGCGATGCGCGCCATTCAGCCGTGCCGGACGCTGTTCGAGAAACGCAAAACCCGGCCGCCACATCAGCGAGCCGTAGCCGAACACCCACAAATCGCTGCTCATACCAGTGAAAATTCAGTCGTCGCCGTAGGGGCGAACGATCGGAAATGCATCTTCATGTTCGCGCTTCGGCGCCGTCACCGAGATATGCTCTTTCTCGATTACCTTGCGGCGCGTGAGACGGCTCGTGGACAACACGTCCACGATTTTCTGCGCGTCGTCTGTTTCGATAGCCTTCGCAAGGTCGGCAAGATCGAGGTTGAACTGCTTCAACACCCCGAGCACGGCTTCTTTGTTATTCAAAAATATATCGCGCCACATGGTCGGGTTCGACGAGGCGATGCGCGTGAAGTCGCGGAAGCCGCCGGCCGAATATTTCATGACTTCCGAGTTCGAAATCTCTTCGTGCTTCAGCCCCGTGTGAAAGATCGTGAACGCGATCAGATGCGGCAGGTGGCTCGTGATCGCAAGCACCTTGTCGTGCTGCGCAACGGTCATGGTCTCGACTTCGGAACCGAGCGCTTTCCAGAACGACCGCACGGTTGTAACCGCGTTTTCGCTGGCACCTTCGAGCGGCGTCACGATGCACCAGCGGTTTTCGAAGAGATCTGCGAGACCCGATTCCGGTCCCGAATTTTCAGTGCCTGCGAGCGGATGGGCAGGCACGAGATGCACACCTTTCAGCAAATGCGGGAGCATATCCCGCACCACCGCACCCTTTACGGAACCTACATCGGAGACAATCGCGCCCGCTTTCAGATGCGGGCCGATTTCTGAAGCCAGCGCGCCATACTGCCCGACCGGAACACAGGCGACGATGAGGTCTGCATCGCGCACCGCCTCGACGCTCGTCTCGACCACCTTCGCAATGCCAAGGCCGAGTTCTGCGACCGTCTTGCGCACCTTCGGCGAAGCATCGGTGACCACAAGTTCGCGCGCGATCCGGTTTGCGCTTACCGCACGCGTGATCGAGGAGCCGATCAGCCCCTGACCGATAATCGTAAGGCGGTTTACGACCGGTTCCATGACTGCCGCATCATCACTTCAGAAACTCAGCGAGTGCCGCAACCACCGTCTTGTTCTGCGCTTCGGTGCCGATGGTCATGCGCAGCGCGTTCGGCAGCTTGTAAGCCACCATCTGGCGCAGCACGATGCCGCGCGAAACAAGAAACGCATCCGCTTCTTTCGCCCCTTTGCCCGGCTTCGACGGGAAGTGCATCAGCACGAAGTTGCCGACGCTCGGCGTCACGACAAGCCCGAGTTTCGCAAGTTCGTCCGTCACCCATGGCAGCCACTTCGAATTGTGCGTGACTGCTTTTTCCATGTGCGAGAGATCGGCGAGCGCGGCAGTGCCCGCCGCAATCGACGGCGCGCCGAGATTAAACGGTCCGCGCGTGCGGTTGACCGCATCGACGATTGCCGCCGGTCCGTACATCCAGCCGATGCGAAGCGCCGCCAACCCGTGGATTTTCGAGAATGTCCGCGTCATTACGACGTTCTCGCTCGATCCCGCAAGTTCGATACCCGCTTCGTAGTCGTTCTTGCGAACATATTCCGCGTAAGCGGCATCGATCAGAAGAATGACATTGCCCGGCAGCGCCGCGTGCAGGCGGCGCACTTCCGCAATCGGCGTATAGGTGCCGGTCGGGTTGTTCGGGTTTGCGAGAAATACCATCCGCGTCTTCGGCGTGACGCAAGCGAGAATTGCATCGACATCGGTGGTGTAATTCTTCTCCGGCGCAACCACGGGTGTCGCACCCGCCGACAACGTGACGTTGCGGTACATCAGGAAGCCGTGCGTCGTATAGATCGCCTCATCCCCGTCTTTCAGGTAAGCGCGCGCAAGCACCGCCAAGAGTTCGTCAGAGCCTGCGCCGCAAACGATGCGGTTCGGGTCCAGCCCGTAAGTCTTGCCGATTGCCTCGCGCAGGTCGGTCGAACCGCCATCCGGATAAAGCTCGAGCGTCTCCGCGCCCTTCCTGTAAGCCTCGATCGCCTTTGGGCTCGCGCCCAGCGGCGTCTCGTTCGAGGAGAGCTTGATCACCTTCGCGACACCCGGCGCATGGCTGCGGCCGGGGATGTAAGCGTCGATTTCCATAACGCCGGCGCGCGGCTGCGGACGAAGGTTTTGTGAGGAAGCACTCATTTTCTTGAACCTGATGAAACCAAGTTAGGCTTTGGGCGGGACGGTATAGCGGGTCGCGTGGCCGCCGACGAGAGCGGACGAGCGCACCGAAGCGCCCGCTTCTTTCAGCGACGCGAGCACCTGATCGACCTTGCGGCTTTGCGGCACCGAGATCAGCAGCGCGGCGCTATCGAAGCCGCTATCCGGCTGCGCGATCACTTCCGCAAGCGGCGCGAGCGCACGCGAAACCGAAGTGTTCCAGCCTGCAACATGAACGCTCCAGACTTCGACTTCATAGACGGCGGCATCCGCTGGCAGCGGCTTCGACACGACGAACAAGGGAAGTGCCGCCGGATGATCGCCGCGCTCGACGAACGGAAGCCGCGCGATGATCTTCGGCTTGCCTTCGCCCTCTAGCGCTTTCCACCACGCCTTGCCGCCGGCAACCGCTTCGGCGCGCACAAGACCGAGATCGCCGCGCGAGTTCGCCACCGCATCGACGACTGCTGCGGCACCCACGTGCTGCACCACCGGCACCGTGTAACCGAAGTGGAACCGCACGCTGTCGCGCACCAGCGCGTCGCCCGAAGAAAGATCGACGTGCACGGAGTACGCCTGCTGCACGTACGTGAAGGTCGCGATGATAACGCGCCAGATGCTCTCGACCGTGTCCAACGGCAGGATGCCGTGATGCCGCTCGACCAAGAGCCGCATCATCGAGGCTTCCCGCGCGGGACGAAACGCGGAGCCGGTCTCGTTCGATTTCTTGACCTTGATCAGCGTGTCGATGATGCCGGAGCGTTCGATCAATAGCTCATGCATCGCCCGGTCGATCCGGTCGATCTCATTACGCAGGTCGGCAAGCGTGGGCGCTTGCCCCGCATCGGGCTTCGAATTCGGCGTATTAACCATGGCCGGGCCGGGCTCTGTTAGAATGTTTCCGTGATAGCGCGGGCGGGCCGCCAAGCAAAGAATTCATTGACCGTTCAGGCCCGGCTGCCTACCTCCGTTTAGCCCTGATAGAATGGCAAAAAGAGGCTTAGCCAAGGACGCCATGACGATCGTTCGCATTGAGCGCGATGAGAAAACCAACCGCACGGATATGGTCCGCCGCGAGGTCGATGAACCGCGCTCACAGGTCGTCCGCTTTGGCGCGGACAAACCCCTGAAGCTGGATGCCGGCGTCGAACTCTCGCCCTATCAGGTGGCCTACCAGACCTACGGCGAACTGAACGCCGACCGTTCCAATGCGATTCTGATCTGCCATGCGCTGACCGGAGACCAGCACGTACACAACGTGCACCCGGTCACCGGCAAGGACGGCTGGTGGGATTCGATGGTCGGTCCCGGTCTGCCGATCGACACCGACCGCTTCTTCATCATCTGCGCGAACGTGCTCGGCGGCTGCATGGGCACGACCGGACCCGCCTCGAAAGATCCCACGACCGGCGAAGCCTATGGTCTTTCGTTTCCCGTGGTCACGGTCCGCGACATGGTACGCGCGCAGGCGGCACTCCTCGACCATCTCGGCATTGAGCAACTCTTGTGCGTGACCGGCGGCTCGATGGGCGGAATGCAGGTGCTGCAATGGGCGGTGACGTATCCTGAGCGCATTTTCTCAGCACTTCCGATTGCGAGCGCCGCGCGTCACTCCGCGCAGAACATCGCCTTTCACGAAGTCGGGCGTCAGGCCGTGATGGCCGATCCCGACTGGCGCGACGGAAAATATCTTTCGCAGGGCACCAGCCCGCGGCGCGGTCTCGCGGTCGCGCGCATGGCGGCGCACATCACCTATCTTTCCGACGCAGCACTGCACCGCAAGTTCGGACGGCGCTTGCAGGATCGCGAATTGCCGACCTTTGGCTTCGACGCCGATTTCCAGGTCGAGAATTATCTCCGCTATCAGGGCTCAAGCTTCGTCGAGCGCTTCGACGCGAACAGCTATCTCTACATCACCCGCGCGATGGATTATTTCGATCTCGCGGGCGAGCACGGCGACGTGCTTGCGAACGCCTTCCGCAATCTGAAAGCCCGCGTTTGCATGGTTTCCTTCACATCGGACTGGCTGTTTCCGACCGAGGAAGCGCGCCAGATCGTGCACGCGCTGAACGCCGCCGGCGCGCCCGTGTCTTTCGCCGAAATCGAGACCGACAAGGGTCACGACGCCTTCCTGCTCGAGGAACCGGAACTATTTGCAATCGTGCGCGGCTTTCTGGACTCGGCTGCGAAGAAGCGCGGCGTGAAAGCCGCGAAGTAATCATGCTCACCAGCACAAGTCCCGGCACCTTCATCGCGCATACCATTCCGAAGACGCCGCGCCTCGATCTCGTCGTGGTCGCGAACATGGTCCAGCCCGGTTCGCGCGTGCTGGACGTCGGCTGCGGCGACGGCGAATTGCTCCAGCTTCTTGCGGAGACCCGCGACGTCGATGCGCGCGGCATCGAAATCTCGCGCGACGGCGTGAACGAATGCGTCGCCAAGGGCCTCGCCGTGATCCAGGGCGACGCCGACACTGACCTTGCCGATTATCCCGACGACACCTTCGACTACGTGATCCTTTCGCAGACGCTGCAGGCGACCCGCCGGCCGCGCTGGGTGCTGGAGCAGATGCTGCGCATCGGCAAGCGCGTGATCGTGTCGTTTCCGAATTTCGGTCACTGGCGTATTCGGGGACAGTTACTCTGGTATGGCCGTATGCCGCTCACAAAAAACCTTCCGGTGAGCTGGTACGACACGCCGAACATTCACTTCTGTACCATCCGCGACTTCGTCGATCTTGCGCGCGAGCTCGACGTGAAAATCGAACGCGCGGTCGCCTTCGGTCCGAGCGGCGGGCGCGTGCGCTTCGATGCACCGTGGTGGTTCTGGAATCTTTTCGGCGAGCAGGCCGTGTTCCTGCTTTCCCGCAAGAACTAAGCCGGCGCTGCCCCCGGCGCAAACACAGGCAGTTCGCGCGTCTTCTTCACCTGCACCGGCCGCCACACTTGTTTCGTCGCTTCAACGATATGAAGCCCATAGAAGGGCAGCGACAGCGCAGAGCCGACGCGCTCCCATGCGGGCGCCGCGCGCAAAAGCCACTTGCGTGAGAACGGCGGCATCCAGAGCGCTTCGTGCCAGCCGACCGGCGTGAACAGGGCTTCGCGCAAGAGCGACACAAGCTGCGTGCGCGAGAACGGCTGCCCCTGTCCGAACGGCGTCGAATCCATGCGCGCCCAGGGCCCACCGCGATTGGGCACAACGAGCAGCAACTTTCCTCCGGGCGCAAGCACACGCCAGACTTCGTGCAGCATATCGGCGGCATGAGGCGTCATTTCCAGCGCGTGAACTGCAAGCACGCGGTCGATCATCGCGTCACGCAACGGCAACGCGGTTTCCGAGACGAGCGAGCAAAGCGTCGGCGACGAGGTCGGCCATTTCACCACGCCCTGCGCGCCGGGCATGAACGCGAACGTGCGCTCGCCTTCCTCGCGAAAGTTTCCGAGATAGGGCGTCGCATAGCCGAGCCCAAGAATAGAGCTGCCACGCGCGTCCTGCCAGCGGGCGCGGATCGCACGCGACAACAAGCGCCGCGTGACTAAGCCAAGCGGCTGCGCGTAGAAAGATCGAAGATCGACGACGTCGAGGAACATGGTTGCTCTGGTTACGTTAGCTTCACATTAGCCTTGCATTGCTGTGACTACAAAGCGCGCCTTGCGGCAGGCAAACGAGGCGACTACGTTCCTTTGAAATCGGAAAAGCGGAGCAAGTTATGGCGGTCGAAGTCCGGCTCATCCCGTGTTTGAGCGACAATTACGCGGTGCTGGTGCATGAGCCCGAAAGCAAGACCACGGCACTCGTGGATGCGCCGGAGGCAGCACCCATCTTAAGCGCGCTCGACAAGGAAGGCTGGAAGCTCACGCATATCCTGATCACACACCACCATCCGGACCACGTGCAGGGTATTGCGGAAATCCGCGCGAAATATCCGGTGCCGGTGTATGGCCCGCGCGCGGAAGCCGATAAAATTCCCGGCATCTCGATCAAGCTCGGCCACCTCGATGTCGCCGAAGTAGGACCGCTGCGCGCCGAGATCATCGACACGCCTGGCCATACCGCCGGGCACATCGTCTATCACTTCCGTAGAGAACAACTGCTGTTCGCAGGCGATACGCTATTCGCCCTCGGCTGCGGCCGTCCCTTCGAGCGCCCGGCGGAAGTGTTATGGCAATCGCTCTTGAAGCTACGCGAACTGCCGCTGGAAACGCAGATTTACTGCGGGCACGAGTACACGCTCGGCAACGCGAGGTTCTCCGTCACCGTCGATCCGGACAACACGCAGTTGAAAGCGCGGCTGAAACAAATCGAAGAAATGCGCGCGAAGAATATGCCGACCGTGCCGTCCACGATGGAGGAAGAGATTCATACCAATCCCTTCATGCGCGCGGACAACCCCGATGTGCAGCAGGCGATCGGCATGAACGGCGGCGATCCCGGCGCGGTTTTCACCAAGCTGCGCGAGATGAAAAACACGTTCAAGGGATGAGCATCGAACGGCGCAGCGCCGCCGAGATCATCGCGCTTCTTGATTTGCAGCCGCATCCCGAAGGCGGGCACTTCCGCGAGACGTTTCGCGATATGCGCGCGGCCGACGAGCGCTCCGCCTCAACCGCGATTTACTTTCTGCTTGCGAAAGGCGAGCGCTCGCACTGGCACCGCGTCGATGCCGCGGAAGTCTGGCACTTCTATGCCGGCGCTCCGCTACAACTTCATTATGCGGCGAGCGATAAGACCGAGCCCGCCTCGATCTTGCTCGGCAACGACATCGCAAATGGCCAACAGCCGCAATTCGTGATCCCGCAAGGCAACTGGCAGGCGGCGGAAACGCTCGGCGAATGGACGCTGGTCGGTTGCACCGTCGCGCCGGGTTTCGAGTTCGAAGGCTTCGAACTCGCCAAGAAAGATTGGATTCCCGGACCTTTGAGCTAGCGGACAATCCCGAAAAGTGGGGCCCGGTTTTCGGACAAGATTGTCCGTCTACTTTTTAAAGAGCATTTCTTTTGCGGCGACCACGCCGCCAAGAGAAATCAGCACCGCGGCAAGACCGAGCGACCAGCGCTGCTCAGCATACCCCGCAAGCACCAGAAAAATCGTCGAGAGCAAAGGCGCCGCATAAGACGCAGCCCCCAGCGCGCGGATATCGCCGAACTTCACGCCCTGATCCCATGCATAGAACGCGAGACCGACCGGAAAAATTCCGAGCGCGATAACGCTTAGCCATTGCGCCGTGTTCGCCGGCCACACGGTCTGCTCGAACAGCAAGTGACACACGAACGAAAGTGCCGCAGTAGCCAGACAAAATCCCGCCACCGCATCGCTCGGCACGTTCTTGAACGGCCGCGACAGCACCGAGTAACTCGACCAAGCGAGCGCCGCGCCGAGCGCGCAGACATAACCAACGATATACTCCTGCCGGATGTCGACGCCGCGCATACCTGCGATCAGCACCAGCGTTCCGGCAAGGCCAAGCAGCACGCCGAGAATGTGATGCGATTTCAGCTTTTCATTCGGCAGGAATGCCGAGAAGAGAACGATGAGAAGCGGCCAAAGATAATTAAAGAGCTGTGCCTCCGCAGGCGGCGCCAAGCGCAACGCGATAAAATAAAGTGCGTGATAGCCGAACAAACCGCCGACGCCCAAGAGCCACACCACAAGCGGCTGTTTCAGCGCGTGCGCCGCTTGCGGCCTCCACGCCCAAGTCGCAACTCCGATCAATCCGCCGATCGTGAAAGTAATTGCCGCGAGCTGAAACGGCGGCATGGTGCCGCTCGCGACCGTCAACAGCGAAAGAAACGACCACATGAAAACGGCGGCGAGGCCGGTAAGCGTCGCCGCCGTCTGCGTAGAACTAGATGACATCAAGTAATGTACTGCGCGCCGTTCACGGTGAGCGTAGAGCCGGTGATAAAGCCCGCATCGTCGCTCGCCAGAAACACCACGCAACGCGCGATTTCTTCCGGCTCGCCGAGGCGGCCGACCGGGATTGCAGGCAGGATACTCTTCTCGAGCACGTCTTTCGGCACCGCCTGCACCATCTCGGTGTTGATGTAGCCGGGGCAGATCGCGTTCACCGTGATGCCGGCTTTGGCCGATTCCTGCGCCAGCGCCTTGGTGAAGCCGATGTCGCCCGCCTTCGCCGCCGAATAATTGGTCTGGCCCATCTGGCCCTTCTGGCCGTTGATCGAGGAAATATTGACGATGCGGCCGAACTTGCGCGCGCGCATACCTTCGATCACCGGGCGGCACATATTGAATAGCGAGTTGAGGTTCGTCGTGATCACCGCGTTCCACTGGTCGGCGGTCATGCGGTGAAGCATCGCGTCGCGCGTGATGCCTGCATTGTTCACGAGCACCTCGACCGGCCCGAGATCGGCTTCGACCTGCTTGATCCCTGCCGAACAAGCGTCGAACGAGCTAACGTCCCATTTGAAAACGCTGATGCCTGTCTCGGCTTTGAACTTCGCGGCGGCCTCGTCGTTGCCCGCATAGTTCGCAGCAACTTTGTATCCCGCAGCCTTCAAGCCTTTTGAAATGGCAGCCCCAATCCCGCGGGTGCCGCCGGAAACCAACGCAACGCGTGCCATGAAAACTCTCCCTATTTCCCTGCGGCCGGTTGGCTCCAGCCGTTCTCCACTCGCTAGCTTGTAAGACGATGATGCCCGGGACAAGCCCGGGCACCACCAATATTTAGTCGATGAACTATTGTGCGCTGCGTATCAGTGAAGTTCGACAGCCATTTTAATGGTTCGTGTCACTGACGTTCCACGCAAAGGGCAATCCCCATGCCGCCGCCGATGCAGAGCGTGGAAAGGCCCTTCTTTGCGCCGCGGCGTTCCATTTCATGCAGAAGGGTGACCAGCACGCGCGCGCCCGAAGCCCCGATCGGGTGACCGATCGCAATGGCGCCGCCGTTCACATTCACCTTGGCCAGGTCCCAGCCCATGTCCTTGTTCACCGCGCAAGCCTGCGCCGCAAAGGCTTCGTTTGCCTCCACGAGATCGAGGTCCTGCACGTTCCATCCGGCCTTCTTCAGCGCCGCGCGCGACGCCGGAATTGGCCCGGTTCCCATGATCGACGGATCGACGCCCGCCTGCGCCCAGCTTGCGATGCGCGCGAGAATTTTCTTGTTCTGCTTCTTCGCTTCGCTCTCTTTCATGAGCACGAGCGCGGCCGCGCCGTCATTAATGCCGGAAGCGTTCGCCGCCGTGACCGTGCCTTCCTTGTCGAAAGCGGGCTTCAACTTCGCCATGATATCTAACGTGGCGCCATCGCGAATATACTCGTCGGTATCGAAAACGGTGTCGCCCTTCTTGGAAGCGATGGTCACCGCGGCGATCTCGTCTTTGAACTTGCCGGCTTTCTTTGCGGCCTCGGCCTTGTTCTGCGAGGAGACTGCGAATTCGTCCTGCTGCTGGCGAGTAATCTGCCACTGCTTTGCGACGTTCTCCGCGGTGCCGCCCATGTGATAGCCGTTGAAAACGTCCCACAGGCCGTCCTTGATCATGGTGTCGATGAACTTCACGTCGCCCATGCGGTGCCCTGCGCGAAGATGCGCTGCGTGCACCGAGTTCGACATCGATTCCTGACCGCCCGCGATAACGATCTCGCTGTCACCGTTCATGATCGACTGATAGCCGAGCGCGACCGTGCGCAGGCCCGAGCCGCAAACCTGATTGACGAGCCAGGCCGGCGTCTCGTTCGGAAGGCCCGCGGCCTTCGACGCTTGACGCGCGGGGTTCATGCCCTGCGCCGCGGTCAGGACCTGACCGAAAATAAGTTCGGAAACCTGTCCGGGTTCCACGCCCGCGCGCTTCAGCGCCGCCTGGATCGCAACTTTTCCGAGTTCGTGCGCCGGCGTTCCTGCGAGCGTGCCGTTGAAGGCTCCGACCGGGGTACGCGCTGCACCGACAATGACTACTCCGTCCGCCATTTCCTGCTCCTCACCATTCGCCTTGTTTTTCGCTGACTTCTCGCCGGCGTGGGGAAGCATTGGACCCCGGCACCCGGCTCCTGCCAAGTCTATATAGGCTTAATGCTGCTCTGCGTCATTCGTTTACCGGCATTGCACAAAGCGGTAGCCGCAGTGCGGAAAAGGCCCTAGTCTTTTGGACGTTCAGCGGGGAAACGCTGCGTAAGCGTAGGGAGTTAGTTCATGGCCAAGCCGCAAGAACCGGTAACGATCAAAAAATACGCCAACCGCCGGCTCTACAACACGGGCACCAGCGCCTACGTCACGCTGGAAGACCTCGCCGTCATGGTGAAGTCGGGCGAAGACTTCGTGGTCTATGACGCGAAGACCGGCGAAGAAATCACCCGCTCGGTGCTGACCCAGATCATTTTCGAGCAGGAAGGCAAAGGCGGGCAGAACCTTCTGCCGATCAACTTCCTGCGCCAGCTCATCCGCTTCTATGGCGACTCGATGCAGCTTCTCGTCCCGCGCTATCTCGAAACCTCGCTCTCCCACTTCACGCAGGAACAGGAAAAGTTTCGCGAGCAGATGGGCAAGACCTTCAACCTTCCGGGTCTCGGCATCATGGAAGAACAGGTGAAGCGCAATATGGAGATATTCCAGCGCGCCTTCACGATGTTCCTGCCGACCGCGAAGGAGAATGTCGCAAACGCTCCTGCCGCTGAAGCGGCAGGCGACGACATCGACGCGCTCAAGCGTCAGGTCTCCGAGATGCAGAAAAAATTAGATAAGATCGGCGAATAAGCGATCTTGTAAATTGAAATTGAAAAGCCGGCTCTTCTTAGCCGGCTTTTTTGTTTTCCGTTCCTTGGGGGACTGCGCGCGGCGGCTGATAGTCCGAGAAACTTCCTTTGCCTGCTGCCTTCGCCTGCTCCAGAGCAATGTTGGCGTGCGCGAGAATTTCGCCCGTATCGCGCGCATAACGCGGGGCTACTACGCCGCCTGCGGTCACCGACATTGCGAGCGGCCCCGCGGACGTTTCAAACGGCGCCTCGCGCACTGCAGCCACGAAGCGATTGCCCGCGATAAACAAGTCTTCCAGTGTGCATTCGTGCAACACGATGCCGAACTTGTTGTCCGAGAAGCGGCCGATCAGATCCTTGCCGCGCTTGTGCGTGCGCAACCGCTCCGCAATCGCAGCGATCGCCTGATCGCCGACGCCGAACCCATAGGACTGGTTGCAATAGGCAAGATCGTCGATGGCGGCGACGATGAAGCCGAAGCTCGTCTTGAATTTCGTGGCGCTCTCGAACTCTTCCGCGATGGCTTTGGTCAACACCGCGCGATTGAGACCGCCGGTAAGCGGATCGGATTCGGATAACCGCGCGAGCTCCTGCTCGCGGCGATGCCGCTCCGTAACATTTCGCACGATGCCGTCGGCCCGTGCAGGCTTGCCGTCTGCGCCCGCAAACCAGCGGCCGGCATCCTCGATCCAGCAAATCTGGCCGGGCACGATCTGCTTCAGCGCGTAGCGAATTTCGTAAGCCACGCCGGCGCCCGGATCCTTGCGCTGGTCGCGGAATACGGCGTCATATCGGTTCTGCGTGCTTTCGGGAGCAAGCAGCGCGGCAAAGGCGCGGCCCGAAGCAATCTGCCCGGTCGAAACGACGTTAAGAACCGACGGCGCATTGCCGCTCCACTCCAGCACGTCGGTCGCACAATTCCAGGAATAAGCCGCCTCGCCGCTGGCAAAAAGCACGGAGGCGATGCGCTCGGGTGAAAGCATCGGGGCGGTGATCGGCTTGTCCTCGCCGAGAATAGGCATCAGGCGCGCTGGGCGCGTCGGCACAACCACTGTTCGCTTCCCCGTCTTTTTCTTGAGGATAGCGATAACGCCTGAGCGCTTAATGCCGGGTCACTGATGGCCCTCGTCTTCGCCGCGATCCTTAACGGGACGTTACCGCTGGTTCGGCGCTTGCACTGAACAAAGCAGAACCGAAAACGTTGTCCCA
Source organism: Rhizobiales bacterium Ga0077548 (assembly GCA_001464215.1). Lineage (GTDB taxonomy): Bacteria > Pseudomonadota > Alphaproteobacteria > Rhizobiales > Xanthobacteraceae. Next base: position 24,932 of record LNEZ01000068.1, read on the forward strand.
TTCAGAGACGTGTCATGAAATTCGAAGTGCAAATCGAAACCGAAGACAAGCGCGAGTGCCGGGCCTTGGTCCCGTTAACCGTAACGGCGGCCGATCGCGCCCGCGGCTATGCGCTGGCTGACGCAGCTTTCGTGACGCAACTCTCGGCCAATGTAAAAGGCTTCTCGCTCTATCGCGCCAAGCGCCGCGAGAACCCGGAAGTGGGCGCAAAGAATTATCGCACCACGATCGCGGATGCGGTCGCTTATCGCGCAAAAGGTACGAAGTTGAATTACTGCGCCTGAGGATCGATCGAGAAGTCGCGCCGCGCGGTGCGCACCGCAACCGACCAGCCGCCCAACACATCGACCAGCGCGATCATCAATAGGATCGCGAAAGTGGATGTGCCAGCTTCGGTCACCAGCAGAAACTCCACCAGCGCCCCGATGAAGATCAGCGTTGATAACACGTGATCGAAGATCGACCGCGCACTGTTGCGCGCGGCCTTCAGCACTTCAAAAAAAAGAATAAAGAGCGAGAACGCGATCAATAAATCGCCGACCGAGATCGCCCAGTCGGCACCGGAGGGCATCCGGACCGAGAACAATGCCGCGGTCCAAGACGTACCGGTCCAGAGGAACGCGATCATGTTGTAGATCGCGAAGGAAGTCAGCAGCAGCGGAAATGCAACCATGGTCGGCTCTCTCCGGCTTGCTGCTGGTGACGGACTCTGGATTAGTTTTCGGTCTTCTTCTTCAGAACCTGGCGGCCTTTATACATACCGGTCTTCAGGTCCATGTGATGCGGACGGCGCAGTTCGCCGGAGTCCTTGTCTTCGACATAGGCATCCGACTTCAGGGCATCGGCCGAGCGGCGCATACCGCGGCGCGAGGGCGAGGTTTTTCGCTTGGGAACGGCCATTTTCGTCTCCGAAAGCGGCCCGCAGTCAGGAGACGGGGCCGGAAAAGTCTGTCTGGAAGCCCGGGCTTATAGAGGATTGATTTGGGCCCGGCTAGCCGCTTCTAGCGTCTTGGAATCACGCAGGAAACGGCAGCCGGGCCGTTGTTTCCGGCGATCCTGAGCCGGGCCTGCGCCGCACGCGAGAGCTGCGGCCCTGCCTTTCGTGGGTCCCGGATCAGCGGATTTGGCAGTGCACCCGCGAGCAGTGCTGCTTCCTCGGCAGAGAGATCGCGCGCGCTTTTCTTGAAGGCCCGGCGGGCGGCGGCCTCGATCCCGAATTCGCCCTCTGGCCCCCACTCTGCGATGTTGAGATAGACCTCCATCATCCGCGACTTCGACCAGATCGTACTCATGTAATAGGCGAGCGGCACTTCCAGCGCCTTGCGGATGAATTGCCGGCCCGGCCACAGAAAAAGATTCTTCGCTACCTGCATCGGGATGGTGGAGGCACCGCGCGCATTACCGGACTCGTCGAAATCATCGAGCACCGTCTGCACCGCCTGCCAGTCGACGCCATGATGCGCGCAGTAGCGTCCGTCCTCACCTGCGATCACCATGCGCACGAGATGCGGCGAGATTTCCGAAATCGGAGTCCACACCCGCTCGACACGCTGCAGCGTCACCCAGCGCCAGAGCATCAATGTCGAAACCGGCGGTACGAGCGCGTAAAGCGGCACCAGAATTACGGGGATCAACGCAATCCCGATTGCAATGCGGGCAGCCAGGCCGAACCAGCCGTAGCGTTGCACCGGCCCGCGCTTGCGCTGGATTGAATACTCGTAGGAAACAGGGATCGGAAAAGACGGCCGGACCTCGCTACCGCTCGCCTTGTTCGATGCTTCGTTGGGCGGGCGATCCTGATCCATGCCGGCGGCATTAGAGCCATCGCGGCCACGCGCGGCAAGCGCTGTTTGACGGCGGCGTGACGGTGCGGCACGAAACGTCCGAATGACGACCGATACGAGCACAAAGCCGCAGCCGCCGAGCCAGTTCGAGCAGCGCCTCGCACGGCACGCCGAGATTTGCGAAAGCGTGCTCGCGGCTTTGCTCGCAAAGGAACCGCTGGCGGATGAATATGCGCGTCCCGCGCGCCTACTAGACGCGATGCGCCATGCCGTGCTCGGCGGGGGCAAGCGCCTTCGCCCGGCACTGGTGGTCGAAACCGCCTCTATCTTCGGTGTGAGCGACCGTGAGGCGATGCATACGGGTGCTGCCTTCGAACTTCTGCACTGCTATTCGCTCGTCCATGACGATCTTCCGGCAATGGATAACGACGATACCCGCCGCGGCAGGCCGACCGTGCACAAGGCGTTCGGCGAAGCGACCGCGGTTCTCGCGGGCGATGCCTTGCAAACGCTCGCCTTCGATGTGATCTCGCGCGATAAAACGCATCGCGATCCCGCGGTACGCGCAACACTTGTGCAGTGTCTTGCGAGAGCTAGCGGCATCGGCGGCATGGCGGGCGGTCAGATGCTCGACCTCGAAGCCGAAGGCCGCTTCACCGAAAACAAAATGCCGCTTGCACTCGCTCTTTCCGATATCGAGAAAGTCCAGCGCATGAAAACAGGCGCGCTGCTTACCGCCTGTTGCGAAGCCGGAACGATTCTCGGCGGCGCGGACACGAAGGAAGCGAGCGCAATCTCCCGCTATGGCCGCGCGATCGGCGCGGCGTTTCAGCTCGCCGACGATCTTTTGGACGTTGAAGGCAGCGAGATGGAAGTTGGCAAGGCTGTCGGCAAGGACGCCGCGAAGAACAAGGCTACCTTCGTGTCGGCGCTCGGTCCCCGTTCCGCGCGCAGGAAGTTGGCGGAACTTGTCGACGATGCGAAGTGGGCCGTGCGGCCTTTCGGCAGCCGTGCGGAGTGGCTTGTCACCTGCGCCGATTTCATCGCAGCGCGAAAATCTTGATGCTGAAGATGGCGCCCTGTAGCGGCAACTACTCAGCTGGAAGTAGTTATTCCGCGGCGGGCTTTTCGGAAACGCCGCCGAAGCGCCGCGCAATATAATCTTCGACGATTGCCTTGAAGTCGGCAGCAAGCGTCGGTCCACGCAGGGTCATCGCTTTCTTGCCGTCGATGAAGATGGGGGCTGCCGGCGCTTCGCCGGTGCCCGGCAGCGAAATGCCGATATCGGCGTGCTTCGATTCGCCGGGGCCGTTCACGATGCAACCCATCACCGCGACGTTCAGCGTCTCGACACCCGGATATTTCTTCTTCCATGTGGTCATGCTGTCGCGGATATAGGACTGGATTTCGAATGCGAGTTCCTGGAACACGGTCGAGGTCGTGCGCCCGCAGCCGGGGCAGGCGGCAACTAACGGCACGAAGGTGCGAAAGCCCATCGTCTGTAGAAGTTCCTGTGCGACCTTTACTTCCAGCGTGCGGTCGCCATTCGGCTCAGGCGTCAGCGAAATGCGGATGGTGTCACCGATGCCCTGCTGCAACAGGATCGAAAGCGAAGCGGCGGACGCGACGATACCCTTCGAGCCCATCCCGGCTTCGGTAAGGCCCAAATGCAGCGCGTAGTCCGAGCGGCGGCCGAGATCCTGATAGACTGCGATCAGGTCCTGCACTGCCGACACTTTCGCGGAGAGAATGATCTGTTCGCGCTTCATGCCCAGTTCTTCGGCGCGGGACGCCGAGATCAGCGCTGACTGTACCAGCGCTTCGCGTGTCACCGCGCGGGCTTCGACCGGCTTTGCGGACTTTGCGTTCTCGTCCATCAGATGCGTGAGCAGTTCCTGATCGAGCGAGCCCCAGTTTGCACCGATGCGGACGGGCTTCGCGTACTTCAGGGCCATCTCAATAATTGAAGAGAACTGTTTGTCGCGCTTCTCGCGGAAGCCGACATTGCCTGGATTGATGCGATACTTCGCAAGCGCTTCGGCGCAGGCCGGATGATCGGCAAGCAGTTTGTGGCCGATGTAATGGAAATCTCCGACCAGCGGCACATTGAGATTCATCTTCAATAGCCGGTCGCGGATATACGGCACGGCTGCCGCGGCTTCATCGCGATCCACCGTGATCCGCACAATCTCGGAGCCCGCGCGGAAAAGATCGGCGACTTGGCTAGCGGTTTTTTCGACATCGGCAGTATCGGTATTCGTCATCGACTGCACGACGATCGGCGCGCCGCCTCCGACGATAACGCCGCCGATATTGACCGGTACCGATACGCGCCGCGCGGAAGCACCAAACGTCACGTCGTTCTGCTCGCGCATATTCATCGCTTGGATTTCTTCCGGCACGGCTCGCAGGTGCCGCTGACTTCAATAATTGAGGAGCGCGCCTCGAAGCCTGCCGCTTTGGTTGCCTTCGCGACATCACGGCCGAATGACGCCGCCTGCATCTCGGCGACCGCGCCGCATTTTTCGCAAAGCAGGAACATCACCGGCTCAGCGCGCTCATGCCCGGCATTGCAGGCGAGAAACGCGTTCCGGCTTTCAATGCGGTGCGCGAGGTTCTCCGCGGTGAGAAAATCGAGCGCACGATAGACCGACATCGCAGGCACCGGCTCGCCGGATGCGCCGAGCTTTTCGACGATCTCATAGGCTCCGACCGGCGCATGGCTCTGCGCGAGAATTTCGAGCACCCGGCGCCGCAGCGGCGTCAGCCGCAGGCCGCGCCCGCCACAGGCCTTCTCCGCGCGGGAAAGCGCATCTTCCACGCATTGATCGTGGTCGTGGCCGGGGTCCGGAAAGGCTTTGTGCATGGATACAGAATATCAGGCCAAAGGCGGCTAAAACCAGCCCTTGCGCTTTATGTTGCGGTGCACAATATATAGGGGATGCCCTCAGCCCTGCTCGACCAGATTACCGAAGGCCCGCTGCCGGGTGCTTCCGCCACCCCCCGCCGGTGGTTTCCGTTCCCGGCCGGTCAAACCAAGAGCCCGTTCATGCGCGCGACAAAACCGGTGAACCTCGCGCTTCAGGGCGGCGGTGCGCATGGCGCCTTCACCTGGGGCGTCCTGGATCGCCTGCTCGACGAGCCTCGGATCGAAATCGGCGCGATCTCGGGCACCAGCGCCGGCGCGATGAACGCGGTCGTATTGGCGAGCGGCCATCAAAAGGGCGGCCGCGACGGCGCCCGCGCGGCGCTCGAAAATTTCTGGCGCGCGGTTTCGCGCGATGGGCGCATGAGCCCGATGCAGCGCGGACTGATGGATCGCCTGCTCGGCAACTGGTCGCTCGACAATAATCCGTGGTTTCTTGCCTTCAACGTCGCGACGAACTTTGTATCTCCCTACGACTACAATCCCTTCAACATCAATCCGCTGCGTGAAGTGCTGGAGCGTGAAGTCGATTTCGACGCGTTCCGCAAGAACCGCAGCATCAAGATTTTTCTTTCCGCCACCAATGTCCACACCGGGAAAGTTCGTGTCTTTCCGACCAAGGAAATCACTGCCGATGTGGTGATGGCGTCCGCCTGTCTGCCCTTCCTTTTCAAGGCAGTGGAGATCGACGGCACGCCGTATTGGGACGGCGGCTATGTCGGCAACCCGCCGCTGTTTCCGTTCTTCAGAACCGGCGACGACGGCGACATTCTACTTGTGCAGACCAATCCCGTGATACGCGAAGAGACCCCGCAAAGTGCGCGCGACATTCTCAACCGCATCAACGAAATCACCTTCAACGCCTCGCTCGCTTCCGAATTCCGCGCGATCGGCTTCGTGAATCGCATGATGGGACATCGGCTCATGCGGCGCCTCACCGGCAAAAGCATCGCGGAGCTTCGCCTGCATCGCATCGAAGCAGGACAGAAATTGCTTGAGCTGACTTCCAGCTCGAAGTTCAATGTCGATTGGTCTTTCTTCCAGCATCTGCGCGACATTGGCCGTGAGGCGACGGAAGAATTCCTGAAGCGTCATTATCGCGCGATTGGGCGCCGCTCGACGCTGGATCTCCGGAAAGAAGGCGGCTGAGGTTGCCCGAGGCCACAACCCCAACTTCGGCACAATCGTCGCGGATTCTCGTCTTCGCGTTGTAGCCGTTTGTGGCTAATGTTCCGGCGCAATACGCCTTTCGCGGAAGCACGTAATGAAACTCTGGAAAAGCCTTGTCCTGTTTGCGCTCCTTGTCGCCGCGCCCGCGTTCGCACAGGAGCGGCCCAAGCTGCAGACCAATCAGGAATATGTCGAGGAGCTTTACCGCAATCCCGCGGCCCCTTTGGGCGACAAGAAGGAAATGCTTCAGTTCGTGCTGAAGACCCTGCCCGATCGCGTGAAGGTCTATCCGACCGAGAATTATTTCTATTTCGGATTCTACTCGGGCGGCGTGCGATACGCCGGCAACATTCGCTTGGATGCGAGCGACCGCGACAAGGGCAAGCTGCATTTCGCCTACTACATCGATCATGTCGCGTGGAGATCCGAGCAGCCGGTGAACTATGCGGTAATGGACGCCGCCGATGGCGTGAAGATCGAAAAGGTCGAGCGGTTTCTCTATCGCGTCACCGCCGGCGAAAGAGCCGTGCTATTCGAACTAAACGATCTCTCCGCCGTGCGTCCGCCGGAAGCGGCACTCGATCCGGATGAACGTTTCATCGGCCCGGTGTTCGACGAATCCGGCATCCGTTTTTTTCTCGTCTACAACGCGAAGCTCAAACTCTTTCATTATATTCTGGATGAAACCGTGCCGGTGCCGGACGATTTGCACCGCATCAAATCGACTGACCGCATCCTGCTCGGCACACGCACCGGCTTTGCGTTTTACCGAGACCTGAAACGTGAACGGAAAATCCTGATCGGCGTTTATGAAGGCAACACGCTCGCGAATAATTATTTCGACGGGCCGTTCGATCAGCTGCCGGACAACTTCATCGAAGGCGACGATCTCTTGAAAGCGATTCTTGAAGTAGCGCCGAACCTGAAAGGCACCATCGACCGCTTTGGCGGCAGCTTCGACGGCGCCGAGCGGTTCCTGATTGCGCCTTATATGAGCTACGTCCGCGAAGAAGATCTCTTCCCGGTGCATCGCTGCGCAAGCGGCCCGCAGGGCAAGGGGCCGCGCTATTACGAGTGCTTCCTAGTCGACGCCGAGCCGCAGCCGCCCTCGGGCAAGCCGAAAGCACCGCAGGGCAAAGGCGCACCGAAATAGCTGGCCAGCTCTGGCTTTCTGCTTCCGCTTCCTTGCCGGGCCGCGAAAGCGCTACAATCTTTGAAAGAAGCGAGGAGCGCCTCATGCAACAGGAAGATTTACTCGGCACGGCGGCGGCCTGGCGCATGGCAGGCCGCAAGGTGGCGCTCGCCACGGTCACCGAAACCTGGGGCTCCGCGCCCCGTCCGGCCGGCTCCAATCTCGTGATCGACGGCGAAGGTAATTTTCTTGGCTCCGTTTCCGGCGGCTGCGTCGAAGGGGCGGTCGTTTCCGAAGCGCTCGATGTGATTGCGGGCGGCAAGCCGAGACTCATTTCCTTCGGTGTTGCGGATGAGACCGCATGGGAAGTCGGCTTGTCCTGTGGCGGCAAAATCTCGGTCTATGTCGAGCCGGTGAAGTGAGATGGCGTCGACCGAAGTCCTGATCGCGTTTGCGATCGCGACCGCACTCTTCGCCTATTTTCCGGGGCCGGCGCTGCTTTATACCGCGGCGCAGACGCTTGCGCGAGGCAGGCGCGCGGGGCTCATGGCTGCGCTCGGCATTCATGTCGGCTGCTACGCGCACGTGATCGCGGCGACGCTTGGCCTCTCCGCGGTGTTTCGCTACGTGCCGGAAGCCTATACCGCGCTGAAGATTGCAGGCGCCGCTTATCTCGTGTGGCTTGGCGTGCAGATGCTGCGAGGCGGCGGCACCAACGAAGCGCCGGAGATAACGCCGAAATCCACGCGCCGCGCTTTCGCCGAAAGCATTCTGGTTGAACTCCTCAACCCCAAGGTTGCGATTTTCTTCATCGCCTTCCTCCCGCAATTCGTAGACCCTGCTGGATCGCTGCCGGTCTGGCTGCAATCGCTGATCCTCGGCGTGATCGTGAACCTCGCGTTTTCCTCCGCCGATGTTGTGACTGCCTTTACCGCGAGCGCGGTGATGGAGCGGCTGCACAAATCGAGTACCGCTGGGCGTCTCGCGCGCTGGATCGGCGGCAGTCTATTGATCGGCCTCGGCCTCAAGCTCGGCACCGACAAGACCTGAGATGCAACTCGCTTTGCTCAACGCATTGAACGAGGAGCGCGCTGCGCGCCGCGCGGCAATTGTCGTGACCGCGCTCGCAAGCGGCGAGCAACGGCTCGTGAAAGTGGCAGATGTTGCGAAAGACGCGTTGCGCGAAGCACTTGAAGCCCGGCTTCGCTCCGGCAAAAGCGGCACCGAGGAAACGCCGGGCGGCAAAGTTTTTCTCACCGTCTTCGTACCGCCCGCGCGTCTCGTAATCACGGGCGCGGTCCACATCAGCCAGGAGCTTGCGCCGATGGCGCAACGCTTGGGCTATGACGTGACGATCGTCGATCCGCGCACCGCCTTTGCAACCCCGGAGCGTTTTGCCGGCATCAAGCTTTTGGCCGAATGGCCGGATAAAGTGCTGCCAGCGCTCGCCATCGACGCGCATACTGCTTTTGCGGCACTCACGCACGATCCGAAGATCGACGATCCGGCGCTTCTGCACGCGCTGTCGAAAGATTGCTTTTACGTCGGCGCGCTCGGCTCGCGAAAAACTCACACGGCGCGGCTGGAGCGATTGAAGTCGCAGGGTACGACCGACGCGAAGCTCGCGCGTATTCACGCGCCGATCGGCCTCGATATCGGCGCGGTGTCACCTGCCGAAATCGCGGTCTCCATTCTTGCCGAGATCACCGCGCGGCTCCGCCTTGGCGACGGGAAGCGCTAGATGAAATTCGGATCGCTCCCGATCGAGGAAGCGCGCGGCAGCGTCGCGGTCCATTCGATCCGCAAGGACAAGCTCGTACTGAAGAAAGGCACGATCATCGGAGATGCCGAGATCGAAGCGCTTCGCGCGGCGAGTATCGCCGAGATTGTGGTCGCGAAGCTCGAGCCGGGCGACGTCGGAGAAGACCAGGCAGCAAGCGAACTCGCAGCGGCCGCACAAGGCGAGAATGTCCGGACCGACCAAGCCTTCACCGGCCGCGCGAATTTGTTTGCGGAAAAGGCGGGTGTGCTTGTCGTGAACAGGCTCGCGATCGATGGCCTTAACGCGATCGACGAAGCGATCACGTTCGCGACCCTGCCTGCGTTCAGCATGGTGGCGGAAGATCAGATGATCGCGACCGCGAAGATCATTCCCTTCGCGGTGAGCAGCAAATCCCACCGCTCGGCGCTTGCTGCCGCAACGGCTGCGGGGAAACTCGTTTCTGTTGCGCCGTATCGCGTAAAGAGAATTGGCGTGATTTCCACGCGGCTTCCGGGCCTGGCCGAGAAAGTGATCGAGAAGACCTTGAAGGTCACGCGCGAACGCCTTGCGCCGACAGGGGCAAAGATCGTCGCGGAACAGCGCATCGACCACGACAGCGTAAAGCTCTCGCGCGCAATTAAAGAAGTGCTCAATGCCGGCGCCGAGCTTGTGCTCGTTTTCGGCGCTTCCGCGATCGCCGATCGCCGCGACGTGATCCCGGCCGCGATCGAAAATGCGGGCGGCCGAATCGAGCATTTCGGTATGCCGGTCGATCCTGGAAACCTGATGCTGATCGGCGATGTGAACGGAACACCTGTGCTTGGCGCGCCGGGCTGCGCCCGCAGTCCGAAAGAAAACGGTTTCGACTGGGTGCTCGCGCGCCTTCTCGCGGGATTGCAGGTAAAGCGCGAAGAAATCGCGGGAATGGGTGTCGGCGGCTTGCTCATGGAAATCGTGACGCGTCCGCAACCGCGCGAGGAGATCGCCGCGGAAGCAAAGAAGAACGTCGCCGCGATCGTGCTCGCCGCTGGTCAATCGCGGCGCATGGAGGGCAAGAACAAATTGCTCGAAGACTTCCACGGGCAGCCGCTGGTGCGCCGCGCGGTGGAAGCAGCACTCGGCTCCAAAGCGTCACCTGTCATCGTCGTCACCGGTAACAACGCCGAGGCGATCAAAAAAGCGCTCGCGGGTCTCGATGTTCGCTTCGTGAACAATCCAGATTACGCGGATGGACTTTCGTCGTCACTGAAAACCGGTATTCGCACCGTGCCGGAAGAAAGCGCCGCTGCGATTATCTGTCTTGGCGATATGCCGCAAGTCTCAAGCGCATTGATCGATAGACTCATCGCCGGTTTCGCGCCGGAACGCGGCGCAATGATCGTGGCACCGCTGCGTGACAAGCAGCGCGGCAATCCGGTCCTGTGGGCGCGACGCTTCTTTCCGGAATTGCTCAAACTCGAAGGCGACATGGGTGCGCGAAAACTTGCGAGCTTCTACGACGAGGGCCTGCTTGAAGTGCCCGTGACCGACGACGGCGCCTTCGCCGACATCGACACGCCGCAGGCGCTGGATGCCGCGCGTAGAGCGATAAAATAATTCAGAAGGATTGCGGCTCGCTCACCGGCGTATTCAGCCGCGCCTGCACGAGTTGCACCACGCGCTGCACTTCGCGCAAAGACGGCTTCAGCCAGTTGCGGATCTTCGAGCGCGCGTCGAGCGAAAGATAAGCGAGCGGAAGCTGCGCTTTCTCGCCCGCCGCCGGGGGCACGTTGCCCGGCGCCGAGGCCTTCAGAAATTCCGCCATCGAAACCCGCTCGTCCTCCAGCAAATTCATGCTCATCGGATCGAGCAGCGGGATCATCATATGCACCGGGTGCGCCTTCAGCGCCCAGTAGGAATTCACGCTGTGCAGCGTTTGCGGTGCCACGCCCAAAAAAGCGTTCTCGGCCAGCATGAACTCGCAGCCGAAATGCTCCCGGATTTTGAAGCCGCGCTCGAAATCTTCCGCTTCGTAATGCGGGATATAGACGATCACCGGCTCGACATTGTTCGCGCGCGCCTCGGCAACGAAGTCGATGTCGCGCATCAACGAGAAGAAAGTCGGAAAAGCGCGGCTCGTGACGTCGACGATCTTCGGTTCATGCGCGCGCAAAGGCAGCGTGTCGAACAGACCCATCTGCCCTTTGGTCTTGTCGAGATTGACGACCTGCGCTTCCGGAAAATACTTCGAAAACTTCGGCTTCAGCGTGTCGGTATCGAACAGGAGCGGCGCATCGCCCGAAAGCCGGAAGAACTCGGCAAAGAGCCGTGCGATCAGCGTGGTGCCCGAGCGTTCACGCGGCGAGACGACAAGAATAGCAAGGCTCTTTCCGAGCATTGTCGCCCCTGATTATCCGCGCCCGAAGCCGCGCGCGGAGCGCGCTGTTACGAAGACTGCGCGCCGTCGGTCGCCCATTCCATCATGCCCGCATCGTCATATTGCTCGTGGATCGCTTTTTCCCATGTACGGACATAACCGCGCAGCACGAGCGAATAATCCGCCCTCTGGTTCTTCGCGGTCTTGTTCTGACCGAACATGGCGAAGGGAACGCCGGCAACTTCGACCTGCTCGTAGGCCATTTCGTTGAGCTTCGGCACGTTGATTTCGTTTGCCTGGCGCCGCGCCCGCTTGAAATAGCGGTTATAGGTTTCCTGATCCCACTCGAAAAAATTGGTGTCGTTGATGTGGTTCTTCACGACGTAATATTCGGCGTTCTCGGTATAGGGCAGCATCTCGTCGATTTCGTTGAGCGACGCCACCGACGGTCCGAGCACATGGAACAGCGCGAATTTGAATTCGCCGTTCTTCACCGCATCGAAGAAGCCGATGTCGGTCATATCTTTCAGCGTGCGCGACAAGAGGCCTGCGCGCACGTCGATGATCGAAACTTTCACTTCGCTCGAATGCAGCGTGTCGAGCACCTTCATCTGGTCGGCGACCTGGGTCAGATCGACAACCTCGGTGACGCGCGGATGAAAGCGCTTGAGCGTGCCGCGCGGGCTTTCGGTATCGAAAGCGCGGGTCAGCACATTCTTGCCTGCGAAGTAGTCGAGCATGGTGCGCGCGACCGTGGTCTTGCCGACGCCGCCCTTGTCAGCGCCGACGATGATGACCGCCGGCTTCTGCTTGCTGCCCGGTTTGTCCGCTTTCTTCGCTTCTTTTGCTTCTTTCGCCACGCGCCGTCCCCTTGAAATCATGAGCTAAGCACCCGGCAGCAATGCAAGCCGTTCGAGTCGCCAAAACGGCGCTACAGTCGCCCTTTTTGGCAATAATCGCAAGGCTTAGCGCCCTGCCACCGGTAACTGGTAAACCCCTAAACCGGACAGGAAGCGAGCAGTTGGCGGGCGGCCTGTGCCGCGCCTTTGAGCGGAATTTCCTCGGTCCGACCGTCGACCGCGACGACCAGGGTTCCGCCTTCCGCGAGCATCCGGCGCAGTTGCGGGCTCATGCGGGTCTCTCCCTGAAGCAGGAATTTATCGTCGAGCTCCAGCCGCTGGCCGGTCATGACAAGACTAATACTTTCGGCCTCCCGCCCGCGCACGGAAAAACGAGCGGTCAGACGGATGCCGTCTTTAGCCGTCTTCGGTTCATGTTCGAGACTGACCGAGATTTTGCGCGTCTTCCTTTCGCAGTGGAAATCGATCCTGATCGCGTCGCTTTCGGGAATGGCGTAGCTGAGGCTCACACCCTCTTCCGTGACCTGCCCGATCCATTTGTATTCGTCGGCAGCGGCAAAGCCGGTTGCAAAAATCAAAGCGGCGGCAAGAAAAAATCTTCTCATCGCGGAAGTTAATCGCGGCCAAGCACCTTCGTCAAAGCCGCAAAACACTCCATCGGCTTAATCCGCATTAACGCAGCGGAAGCCATTTGCCGCTAACGATTCCCGTCATGAGAATCGTCACGCCGTACCGCAGATTTGAAAATGTACTGCCGAACCTCTGGCTGCTTTTGTTCGCGGCCGTCATCGGTGCCGCGGGCTATTACGGTTTTTCCTATAGCGGTGCGGCACTCCCTCGCCCCGATCTCAAGAACGAACGCTTCGGTACTTGCGGCTATGTCTCTCGCAACAACTGCGTGATCGACGGCGACACGTTTGTCTTCAGCGGCGAGAAAATCCGGATCGCCGACATCGACGCACCGGAGACCGGCGGCGCAAAATGCGCATCCGAAGCCAAACTCGGCGCCCGCGCGACCAAGCGGCTTCGCGAATTGCTGAACCAGGGCCCGTTTGAATTGCGAAACTATCAGAGCCGCGACCGCGACCAGTACGGCAGGAAGCTGCGCGTGGTGATGCGCGACGGCAGGTCGGTCGGCGACACGCTTATTACGGAAGGTCTCGCGCGGCGCTGGAACGGCAAGCGCAACCCCTGGTGCGCGTAGCCCATCGCCCTATTTGTCCGGCCCTCGATTTTCGTTTAACTCATTCTCGTCCAGCACGAAGAGAACATGAGCCTCTCCTCCGTCCGCGCGTGGTTCGCGCAAAACGCCCCCGACATCGAAGTACTCGTCACCGGGACCAGCTCGGCGACCGTCACTGACGCGGCAAACACCCATAATGTCGAGCCCGCGCAGATCGCGAAAACGATCTGCGTTCGTGCGGGCGAGAAAATTCTACTGATCGTGACCAGCGGCGCGGCAAGGCTCGACAACAAGAAATTCAAGGGCGTGTTCGGTGTCCGCCCGCGTATGTTGGGTGCGGAAGAAGTGCTCGTACTCACCGGCCATCCGGTCGGCGGCGTTTGTCCGTTCGGGTTAGCCAGCGCGCTACCGGTCTATTGCGACGTATCGCTGAAACAATTCGAGATGGTGGTGCCCGCCGCCGGTGCGGGAAATGCCGCCGTGAAAATACCCGTCGCTCGCTTGGCGGAACTTACCAAGGCGCAGTGGGTCGAAGTCTGCTGATGATATAAAAAAAGCCCGCGCAGCTCGCGCGGGCTTTTCTTCTGATCGGCTATTACCAAGCGCGGAAGTAAATGCCCGGGCCCGGCTGGTAGTAGTGGTAACGCGGGCCGTAATAACCGTGATGATAATGGCGGTGATGGCGATGATGACGGCGCCAATGGCGATGCTGAACTTCATTGACGTTCGTCTCGACCTGCGGCGCAACCGGGGTCACCGGAGCCGCGATCACCGGGGTCGTTACAGTCGCAGCAGCAAGAAGGCCGCCCGCAACCGCGCTATAAAGAGTGGTCTTCAACATTTTACTTCTCCCTTGTTCTATCCTTGAGGGAGAAACTTTCGGGAATACTCGTCGTTCCTGATCCGCGACAATGCGCGCATACATTCGCAGCGCATTAGAATGATAAGGCCTTTGTGTCGCTTTTCGTTCCACGCAAAATAATCACGATACGTCTCGTTTTGTATCACCCATAGAGGCCCGCAGATGTTCGATCTGGTCACGATCTTTTCCGATCCGGCAAACATCGCAGCACTCGCGACATTGATCGCGATGGAAATCGTGCTCGGCATCGACAACCTGATCTTCATTTCGATTCTCACGAACAAGCTGCCGGTCGCCGAGCGTGCGCGTGCGCGCACCATCGGCATCAGCGCGGCGCTCATTCTGCGGCTCGCTTTGCTCAGTACAGTCTTCATCATCGTGCAGCTCACCGCGCCCGTGTTCTCGGTATTCGGGCAAGGCTTTTCCTGGCGCGACATGATCCTGATCGCGGGCGGCCTGTTCCTGGTCTGGAAGGCGACCAAGGAAATCCACCACAACGTCGACCCCGACCCCGCCGAGGGTGTCTTCCAAGGCGGCGCGAAGATGACCTATGCCGCGACAATCGTGCAGATTCTGATTCTCGATCTTGTATTTTCGGTGGACAGCATCATCACCGCGGTCGGCATGACCGACCAGATCGCGATCATGGTGATCGCGGTCGTCGTCACCGTTGCCGTGATGCTGCTCGCCGCGACCCCGCTCGCGAATTTCATCAACAATAATCCGAGCGTCGTGATGCTCGCGCTCGGCTTCCTGCTGATGATCGGAATGCTTCTGATCGCGGAAGGCTTCGGCGCGAAAGTGCCGAAGGGTTACGTGTACGCGGCGATGCTGTTCTCTGGCTTCATCGAGGCGCTCAATATCTTTTCCCGGCGCGCGCGAAAGAAGAAGCAGGCCGCGCGGATGAAGATGGAGCGCTAGCGCGGCACCTTGTTGACGCGAAAGCGGCCGATATCGTCCGGCGCCGTCAGCCGGATGAATTTCTTAATTTGCATTATCCGCTCGTCGATAGCGCCAGCGCTCACGCCCTTCTCCGCAAGCGCCTTGCGTGCCTTAGCTTCCACGCCGCCGCACGCGCCAAACGCTCGCTCGATGACAACCTCCGTGGCGATCGGCGGCGCCACAAGCGCTAGCTTCTTGGTCTCGTCAGTTACGCAAAGCACGTAGGCGACCGACACCGGATCGAACGCGCCCTGCGCTCTTGCACCGGAAGAAAATGAAAGCGCCGCAAGGAGAACGAGCGAGATACGGGCCATCAAGTGCCGGCACTCAAGATTGCACGCCGGTGCCGCCGCAGCGCTGGCACTTCACTTTCCTATCGCCGTTCTTGATCAGCCCTTTGCCTTCGCAATTCTTGCAGGGCTTCTTTTTGTCTTTGGGCATAATGTTCCCCCGCGTGATGGAACGAATATAGACCTGCTGCAATTCAACAAGCCAGCACTTGCCTCGATGAATAATGGCGGAACTGCGTTTGGATGCAGTTACACAAAAGAGTGATGGCGCATCTCGCCCGCGCCGGGAGGGGTTTCCGCTTCAAGACCCCAACCAACGGAGAGAGCAAATGAACAAGATCATTTTTGGTACGATTGCCGCCGCTACTGTTATCGCGTCCGTCAGCGCAGCTTCCGCGCAGAACCGCATGGACCGCAACTGGTCGGAAATCAGCACGACTTCGATGGAATCGACCTACGAGCAGCCGGCGCGCCGCAATGGCATTTCCTACGGCTACAACCTTCGCTTCGAACGCGCCGACGTCGGCAAGTAAGTAGCTCAACAAATTTTGCGAAAGCGGCCGGTGGAAACATCGGCCGTTTTTTTGCGCGTTCAGGACGCGCCGGTCCCTGACGAACGTCTGCGGCTCGCATTCAGAAGTATTACGCTTACTGAGCCGAGCAACGTGACAACAAGGCCGGCCAGAAGCGCGGCAATTAGCGGCCAGCGCGAGTCGCTGCGATCCGGCGTGAACGAAACGGCCGCCCACCCCGTGAGCTCCGATTGCAAATAGAAAATATCGATCGGAATTCCGTCCAAATTTTTACCTTTGAACCTGCCGCTTTTTTCGCTGCGCGCCGCGGAGTTTGAAGGCGCACTACGACCCACGTATTTGTCGTTATCGACGCTACGCGCAAGGACTACTCCGTTGCGGTCAGTGATTGTCGTCACGGTATCCTTGACGAAAGTCCCCTCCTTCACCGCAGCGAGAATCTCAATCGGGTCGAGTGCGACGGCGAGCAAATATAGAACTCGCCCCTCCTCGGAAATCGGAACCGCAACGGCAATCAGGTTCTTCTGTGCCAGCTTTGCGTAGAAGATATTTGAGATGAACGGCCGATCCGGCTTGAGTCCATCGATAACGCTCTTCTGAGCAAAACGCGCTCCTTCTTCGAGGCGGGCATTAATTGGATAGGCTGTGTTGAAGACTTGCGTATTGCGTGCGACGTCGTGCAAGACGACCTGCCTGCGCGTGCGCTGCGCGAAGAAGCTCGCCTCCTTGTAGAATTCCTCGAATTGCCGGCGTTTGAGCCGGTCGGAAGAGGCTAGATCGCGAAGCTGCTGCAACTCGACTTCGATTTTTGAATCGAAGGAGACAACTGCAAAGTGAGCTTGCGCGTCGAGTGCGGCAAGTTGCTCGTCACGAACGCGGGATACCTCAAGGCACGTAGCCGTGTACGTCACGCCGGAAACGAGCACGGCGGCGGCAATTGTTAGCCAGGCTTTGGAGAGAGGAAGTGACGAGGTACGGAACTTTAGCGCTGTTTCCACGGCACACCTAAATACCTGCTCGCGGACACCATCCGTCATAAGAATTAACCAAACGGAAACAGCACCCGCCCCTGCCGAAAAAGCATTTGCATGAAACGTCTTAAGGCGCCGTGCGGACTGGAAAATCTGGCGGAGAGGGTGGGATTCGAACCCACGGTACGCTTGCACGCACAACGGTTTTCGAGACCGTCCCAATCGACCACTCTGGCACCTCTCCGCGCCGAAGGACCGGGTCGAACGAGGTCCTTGTAATGGGCCGTTCCTTATCGAACGCACCCGCCCTGCACAAGTCAAAGCCTGAAATGAGAAACAGAGGAGTCTCGCGGCAGCGCCTCAGGGCAGCCGCTTCACGAAATTCGAGATCTGCGGCCCGTAGGTCTTGCAGAACTTTTCTTCGTCTTTCTCGTATTCGTCGAAGCTCTTCACATAGAAGACCCGCTCCAGCCGGTTCGGGTCTAAGCGGAGCTTTTTCTGTAGCGCATTGATGAAGCCGGTCAGGCGCTCGTCGTCCTTGTCGGCAATCGGCGTTTCCAGCTTGCAACTGCGGCCGGCGAGGC
This sequence comes from Rhizobiales bacterium Ga0077548, assembly GCA_001464215.1. Lineage (GTDB taxonomy): Bacteria > Pseudomonadota > Alphaproteobacteria > Rhizobiales > Xanthobacteraceae. Next base: position 42,287 of record LNEZ01000068.1, read on the forward strand.
TAAGCCGGATCGAAGTCTCGAGCCGCTTCTGTGCCTCGCTTGCCCCCATTTTCTGCACGACAAAAGGCTTCTCCTGCGCGGCGGCCACGCCCGAAGCGCAGACGAAAACGACAGCAGCAAAAACGGTCGGGGCCTTGAATTGCATCGGGATTCTCCGGCGCGGCGATTTGCGGACCGGCGACTAGATACACCAGCCGCAGGGCCAAACCAGCGCTTTCCTTATCAAATAACGGCGATTTTGAAGGTAAGCTGAACAAGGCAGGTTCTCCGAAAGGCCCGATTCGGCCCTTTTCCTTGACTCAGCCACCCCCCGCCTCTATCACCCGGCCATCCAAAAAAGGACGCATGAACGACGTCCCGGCAGGCCCTGAAGGCAGGGTCTGACTGCAAAAAGCCGAGCCCATCGAGGCCGGAGAAAGAGACTGAATATGTTTGCGGTCATCAAGACCGGCGGCAAGCAACATCGCGTTGTGGCCGACCAAACTTTGAAAGTTTACCTGCACGAGGCGAAGGTCGGCGACATCGTCACCTTCCCGGTTACTGCCCACGGCGGCGACAAGCCGATCTTTGGCACCCCGCTGGTGGACGGCGCGACTGTTGCGGCCGAAGTGCTCGCACAAGCGCACGACCGCACCGTCATCGCCTTCAAGAAGCGCCGCCGCCAGAACTCGAAGCGCAAGCGCGGCTATCGCGACCAGCACACGCTGGTCCGCGTCACCGAGATTTTGCTGAACGGCGCCAAGCCCACCAAGGCCGCGCGTGTGAAGCCGGTGAAGGCAAAGTCGGTAGGCGAGGCGGCCGGTGAAGGCGCGGAGGCGCCAACAAAGACCAAGAAGCCTGCCGCGAAAAAGCCCGCTGCCAAGGCAAAAACGGCTGCGAAAAAGAAGTAAGACTTAGACAGGATTTTGGGGTATAGCCCCGCAAGAATTCGGAGTTTCTACGATGGCCCATAAAAAAGCAGGCGGCTCTTCGCGCAACGGTCGCGACTCGGCTGGCAAGCGCCTTGGCGTGAAGCGCTTTGGCGGCGAAGCCGTGCTTGCCGGCAACATCATCGTCCGCCAGCGCGGCACCAAGGTTCACGCAGGCGCCAATGTCGGCATCGGCAAGGACCACACGCTTTTTGCGCTTACCGACGGCATCGTCGAGTTCAAGGCCAAGAACAAAGACCGCAACCTTGTATCGATCGTACCGATGCCGAAAGCAGCCGAATAGGCGAGACTTAAAAAGTCCCGCCGGCACTTGTCGCTCCGCGGGACCCAATAAAAAGACGGGTCTGATTACAGGGGAGACAGGTGTCTCCCCTGAATTGTTTTGATGGAAGCGAGCATCCCCCGCGAGAAGAAGAGCGGCCTCATCATTGAGACCGCCCGCCTCGTATTGCGCGCGCCTTCGAAGCGCGATCTCGACGGGATCGTAGAACTCGCAAACAACGCAAAAGTCGCCGAGATGACGGCGACGATTCCGCATCCCTATACGATGCAGGATGCCAAGGCCTGGCTCGAGAAAGTCTCCTCCGGCCGCGGACATTCGATGGTGCTTTACGCAAAAGGCGAGACGCGCGTGCTCGTCGGTGTCGCCGGCTTCGGCCATCGCGGCGAGGAGCATAATCCCGAGATCGGCTACTGGATCGGCGAGCCGCATTGGCGTCAAGGCTATGCGACCGAAGCGTCGCGTGCACTGATCGACCATGCGTTCTCGGAGACCGGGATCGACGCCCTCTCCGCTTCGTGCCGGATCAACAACGAGTCCTCCCGCCGCGTGATCGAGAAGTGCGGATTCCAGTGGACCGGCACCGGTCTCAATCAAGTGAAGGCTTTGGGTGCTTCCGTGCCGGTCGACCGCTTCGTGCTGTCGCGCAAGACTTGGGAAGCGCTCCGGGCCTGGGGCGCAACCGCTTTGCCCACGTTTACCAAAGCGGGATAGACAACTGGTTTCCCATCCGGTGCTTGATACATCGGAAGGGAAATTACCGATGTGATGACCGAATAAAATCCAAATGAAATTTCTCGACGAAGCCAAGGTCTATGTCCGCTCCGGAAACGGCGGCGGCGGAGCCGTGTCCTTTCGGCGTGAGAAATTCATCGAGTTCGGCGGCCCTGACGGCGGTGACGGCGGACGGGGCGGAGATGTCGTCATCGAATGCGTTTCGGGCCTGAACACGCTCATCGACTATCGCTACCAGCAGCATTTCAAAGCCGGCACTGGTGTGCACGGCATGGGCAAGAACCGCGCGGGCGGACGCGGCGCGGATGCGGTTCTGAAAGTCCCGGTCGGCACTGAAATTCTGGAAGAGGACGGTGAAACCGTTCTCGCTGACATGACCGAAGTCGGCCAGCGCATCGTGCTGCTTGAGGGCGGCAATGGCGGCTTCGGCAATGCGCACTTCAAGTCATCCACCAACCGCGCTCCGCGCCGTGCCAACCCCGGCCTAGAAGGCATCGAGCGCACGATCCGGCTTCGCCTGAAGCTGATCGCAGACGCAGGTCTCGTCGGACTCCCGAACGCGGGCAAGTCCACCTTTCTCGCAAGCGTCACCGCCGCAAAACCGAAAGTCGCGGACTATCCTTTCACGACCTTGCATCCGCAGCTCGGCATCGTCCGCACCGACAGCCGCGAACTCGTGCTGGCAGACATCCCCGGCCTGATCGAGGGTGCGCATGAAGGCGCGGGCCTCGGCGACCGGTTTCTCGCACACGTCGAACGCTGCAACGCGCTTTTGCATCTCGTCGATGCCACGCAGGAGGATGTAGCGGCGGCTTATGTCACCGTGCGGAATGAGCTTGAAGCCTATGGCGGCGGACTTGCCGACAAGCAGGAAATCGTCGCGCTTTCCAAGATCGACGCGCTGACGCCGAAGAAAATCGAGCAGCAGATGAAGAAGCTGCAAAAGGTCACGAAGAAGAAGCCGCTTGCGCTCTCCGCCCATTCCAAGAAGGGCGTGCCGGAAGCGTTACGCGCATTGTTCAAGCTTGCTTCGCGCGGAAGTACTGCAAAGAAAACTTCCGAGAAGAGTGCCGCATGGCGTCCGTAACGCCGGAGCTTAAAAGCTTCAAACGCATCGTGGTGAAGGTTGGCTCGTCGTTGCTCGTCAACGCCGAACGCGGCGAGCTGCACGCAGATTGGCTGAATGCGCTCGCAGAAGATTTAGCCGAACGCGCCAAAGCTGGCGCGCAGATCGTGGTCGTTTCCTCGGGCGCGATTGCGCTCGGCCGCACCGTGCTGAAATTGGAGAAAGGCGCGCTGAAGCTCGAAGAGAGCCAGGCAGCGGCGGCAGTTGGCCAGATTGCGCTCGCGCGGGCCTGGAGCGAAGCGCTCGGCAAGGTCGGGCTTGTTGCCGGACAAGTGCTGCTCACGCTCAAAGACACCGAGGAGCGCCGCAACTATCTCAATGCACGCGCGACCATCGGTAAACTCCTCGACATCAAAGCGGTGCCGGTGATCAACGAGAACGACACCGTCGCCACCACCGAAATCCGCTACGGCGACAATGATCGCTTAGCCGCGCGCGTCGCCTCGATGATCGGCGCCGATCTTCTTGTCCTCTTCTCCGACATCGACGGCTTCTACGACGCCCCGCCGCACACGAAGAAAGATGCCAAGCTCATTCCCGTCATTCCCCGCATTACCGCCGAGATCGAAGGCATGGCGGGTGCCGCAGGCTCCGAGCTTTCGCGCGGCGGCATGGTGACGAAGGTGGAAGCGGCGAAGATCGCAACGCTCGCGGGCGCGCACATGATTATCGCGTCCGGCCGCAAAGTTCATCCGCTGCGAGCCATCGCAAACGGCGAAGCCTGCACGTGGTTTCTGACACCCGCGAACCCGGTGACTGCCCGCAAGAAGTGGATCGGCGGCAACCTCGAGCCGCGCGGGATCATTCATGTCGATGCCGGCGCGGTTGCAGCGCTCAGAAACGGCAAGAGCCTTCTTCCCGCAGGCGTGGTAAAAGTCGCAGGTGAGTTTGCGCGTGGTGACGCAGTGCTCGTGCGCGGACCGGACGGCGAGGAAATCGCGCGCGGGCTGGTGGCGTATGACTCGGAAGACGCAGCCAAGATCGTGAAGAAGTCCACGAACGAGATCGTGCTTATTCTGGGCTATGAAGGCCGCGCCGCCATGATCCATCGCGACGATCTCGCGATGGCGGGAGAGTGAGATGAACCGGCACGAGACCAGCGATGTATCGGCGCTGATGCGCGACATCGGCGCCCGTGCGCGCAAAGCTGCCCGCGCGCTCGGTCTTGCCGAGGCAGCACAAAAAGCAAATGCCTTGGAAGCCGCCGGACGCGCGATCCGCGCGAACAAAGCAAAAATTCTCGCGGCCAACGCCGAAGACATCGCGAACGCGAAACAGCAGAACATCACCGCCGCCTTCCTCGACCGCCTCACCCTCACCGATAAATCCGTCGATGCGATTGCAGCAGGCATTGAAGCCGTGGCGCTCCTCCCCGATCCCGTCGGCGAAGTGATTGCCGACTGGCAGCAGCCGAACGGCCTCATGTTTCAGCGCGTCCGCACGCCCTTGGGCGTTGTGGCTGTGATTTACGAAAGCCGCCCGAACGTGACGGCGGACGCCGGTTCGCTTTGTCTGAAGGCTGGCAACGCCGTGATTCTCCGCGGCGGCTCCGACAGTTTCCATTCAAGCCGAGCGATCCACGAATGCCTCGTCACAGGCCTGAAAGAAGCGGGCCTGCCGGAAGACGCAATCCAGCTGGTGCCGACCACCGACCGCGCCGCCGTCGGCGAGCTGCTCACCGGCCTGAGCGGCAACATCGACGTCGTGGTGCCGCGCGGCGGAAAAAGTCTTGTCGAGCGTGTGCAAAAAGAAGCCCGCGTGCCGGTCTTCGCGCATCTCGAAGGCGTGTGCCACGTTTACATTCACGCCCCCGCAGACCTCGATATGGCAAAAAGCATCGTTTTTAACGCAAAGATGCGCCGCACCGGCGTCTGCGGCGCGGCTGAAACTTTGCTCGTCGATAAGAAGGCAGCACAGACACACCTGAAGCCGCTCGTAGAAATGCTGCTGGAAGCCGGCTGCGAAGTGCGCGGCGACGAAGCAAGCCGCGCAACGGACTCGCGCGTGAAGCCTGCCACCGAAGAAGATTGGTACACAGAATATCTAGACAAGATCATCGCGGTGAAAGTCGTCGGCGGCTTGCAGGCGGCAATGGATCACATCGCGAAATATGGCTCACAGCACACCGACGAGCGGAAGTTTTCCTGCGCGAAGTCGATTCCGCGATCGTGCTTCACAATGCGTCTACACAATTCGCCGATGGCGGCGAGTTCGGCTTCGGCGCGGAGATTGGCATCGCCACCGGCCGTATGCACGCGCGCGGGCCGGTCGGCGTCGAGCAGCTCACTTCGTTCAAGTATCGTGTTCACGGCAATGGTCAGACCCGGCCTTGAAGGCGCAAACACCCCTCGCTTCGCCCGGTATGCGGATCGGGCTCCTCGGCGGAAGTTTCAATCCCGCGCATGACGCACATCGTGCGCTAAGCCTGCTCGCGTGGAAACGCCTCGGCCTCGATCGCGTCTGGTGGCTTGTTTCGCCCGGCAATCCGCTGAAGGAAAATTCCGTGCTGCCGCCGGTTGAAGACAGGATAAAGCAGGCGCGCGAGGTTTCGGCGTCTCCTTATATCGATGTCGCAGCCCCCGAAGTCGCCTACCGGACGCGCTACACCTTCGACACGCTCAAGCGCCTGCTCGCCTCCAGTCCCGATGCGCGCTTTGTCTGGCTGATGGGCGCGGACAATCTCGCGCAGTTCCATCGCTGGAAACGCTGGCAGGAAATCGCGAAAATGATGCCGATTGCCGTGATCGAGCGCCCCGGCGACGAGGATGCGCCGCTTTCGTCTAAGGCCGCACACGCGCTGGCCCGTTACCGTATGGATGAGAGCGACGCGGCACTTCTGATGTCGATGCGCCCGCCGGCATGGATTTATCTGCACGGCTTGAAATCGCCGCTCTCTTCCACCAGCTTACGCATGAAGGGGCAGCGACAAGCTTAGTAATTGAACGGTAATGGTAGAGGCGTATGCTGATTCCAGTACCGATTCGCTACCCGAGGCCTGATGGAAGGAATCGATAGCCTGGCAACCAAGGTACGCAGCGTAACGGCCAAAAAAGCCGCGAAGCCCAAGATTGTGGCGCGCACTAAAGAGCCCGCCCTTCTTTCTCTGATCCTGAAACAACTCGACGACGACAAGGCCGAGGACACGATCTCGATCGATGTCCGCGGACGCACGTCGATTACCGATCACATGGTGATCACGAGCGGGCGGGCAAACCGCCATGTCGCGTCCATCACCGACCATTTGGTCGAAGCGCTTTCGAAGGCCGGCCAGAAGCCGCGCCTCGAAGGATTGCCTGCGGCCGACTGGGTGGTGATCGACGCCGGCGACATTGTCGTTCACGTCTTCCGCCCGGAAGTCCGCGAGTTCTACAGCCTCGAGAGAATGTGGCAGACGCGCAGCGCCGCAAAAGCCTGACGGGCTTTTAAGGTGCGTTTGCTGATTGCCGCCGTCGGCCGCCTGAAGGCGGGACCGGAGCGCGAGTTGCTCGCGCGTTATCTCGACCGCGCCAATGCTTCCGGAAAATTACTCGCACTTGCGCCCGTCGAAGTGATCGAAGTTCCGGAAAGCCCCGCGCAGACTTCCGCCAAACGAAAATCCGACGAAGCCAAAGCGCTGCTTGCCGGCATTCCTTCAAACGCAAAACTGATCGCGCTGGACGAGCGCGGTAAAAGCATTCCGAGCGAGGATTATGCCAAGAAACTCGCGCGTATCCGCGACGATGGCGCCGCTGTCACTGCATTCCTGATTGGCGGCGCCGATGGGCTCGACGAGACGCTTCGCAAAAAAGCGGAATTTACTCTCGCGTTTGGCGCAGCGACCTTCCCGCACCAGATCGTGCGCATCCTGCTCGCCGAGCAGATCTATCGGGCAGTCACGATCCTGTCCGGCCACCCCTATCACCGCGGCGGCTGATCTTCGGCCTGTCGAAAATTTAATGCGGGCGGTGCCTCTGCCCCGTTTCTGGCTCACTTTTGCGCGATCACGCGCGACCTCGTAATCCGGCCGGTCTTGTCTTGGGTATTCTCTTGGGAATTTCCAGCGAAACCGCACCGGACCTGCGTAAAATTGAGCCATTTCGAGAAGCCAAGCCGCCCCAATCCCAGCCGGAACTTCTGCCATCCCTTGCTAGGGCAGACAGGCGGCGGGTATCATAGGTCATTGGCAGGGGTGGAAAATTCACCGCGGAGCCTGGGTGATCGATCCGGAAGGACAGCCCGCCGCGGCGAGACGTACAGGACGAATCCGGCCTCGGGCAACGAGGCGGCTAACCCCAGGACCGGTTTGCTTTCCGCGAAATTTCGCAAGCGCAAACCGATCGACTCCGGCCCATCGTGGCCGGCAACCGGCAAGCAGAAGGTTCGCGGATAATGCGGAAGATTTCGCTATTCTTTATCGGTGCTATCACCGGCGCATTGGTGGCGGCGGTTGCGGCCCAGCCGCAAGTATTCACCAAGGCGCGTGCGGCGTCGGCAGACACCTACCGGCAGCTCAATCTCTTCGGAGATATTTTCGAGCACGTCCGCGCGCAGTATGTCGAGAAAGTCGATGACGCGAAGCTGATCGAAGCCGCGATCAACGGTATGCTCTCCTCGCTCGATCCGCATTCGCAGTTCCTGGACGCCAAGAACTTCCGCGATATGCAGACCCAGACCCGCGGCGAATTCGGCGGCCTCGGCATCGAAGTTACGATGGAAGACGGTCTCGTAAAGGTGATGTCGCCGATCGACAACACCCCCGCTTCGCGCGGCGGCGTGCAGCCGGCCGATCTCATCACCCATCTCGACGGCGAGCCCGTGAAGGGCCTCTCGCTCGAACAGGCGGTCGAAAAAATGCGCGGACCGGTCAATACGCCGATCGTACTCCGCATTCAGCGCAAGGGCGCCGACAAGCCGATCGAGATCAAGCTGGTTCGCGAGATCATTTCGATCCGCAACGTGCGCGCGAAGATCGAGGACGATGTCGGATACATTCGTCTGACCAGCTTCCAGGGCGAGCGGACGATCAAGCAGCTCGAAGAGTCGATCGCCGAGATCAAGGCGAAGATTCCGGCCGACAAGCTCAAGGGCTACATCCTCGATCTGCGCAATAACGGCGGCGGTTTGCTCGATCAGGCGATCGCGGTCACCGACACCTTCCTTGACCGCGGCGAGATCGTCTCGACCCGTGGCCGTGCGGAAGCAAGCCAGCGCTACAACGCGCGCACCGGCGATCTCACGAACGGCAAGCCGCTGATCGTGCTGATCAATGGCGGCTCGGCATCTGCCTCGGAAATCGTCGCGGGCGCGTTGCAGGACCATAAGCGCGCGACGCTTCTGGGCTCGCGTTCCTTCGGCAAGGGTTCCGTGCAGACGGTAATGCCGGTCGGCGGCTATGGCGCGCTGAAGCTCACCACCGCCCGCTACTACACGCCGTCGGGCCGCTCGATTCAGGCCAAGGGCATCCAGCCCGACATCGAGCTTATTCAGGATCTTCCGGAAGAACTGAAGGGCAAGGTCGAACCGCGCGGCGAGGCTTCGCTCAAGGGCCACATCAAGGCGAATGACGGGGAAGAACAGGCGGGCTCGCCCGCTTACATCCCGCCGGACCCGAAGAACGACAAGCAGCTCAACATGGCGCTCGAGTTGCTGCGCGGTACGATCAAAAACTCGGCGTTCCCGCCGAATCCGAAGGCTGTGCCGAACTGAGCTTCGGAGACACTGACGAAACAAAAAGCCCCGCCTCACGGCGGGGCTTTTTCTTATGCTTGCGTTTTATCCGGAGCGGCTCTTGCGCGCCTGTTCGTCGATCCATTCGGCTTCAGCCGCGCATTCGCCCCATGCGCGGGCAAGTTCGCGATACTGCGCGCGGATTTCCCAGGCCACGGCTTGATCCTCCGCGATTCTCGCGCAGGCCGCAGCTTTCAGCCGATAATAGTTTGCTTTAGGCACAGCTACTCCGAGAGCCGAACATAGAGATTCTGGAGTTTCTGAATTGTCTGTTCGATACTGCGCTTCTGCTGCTCGACGACCTCCAAGCGCTCGGCATTCGACCCGAGTTCGCCGACGCCGGCCTTGGCCGCGACATCGCCGGAAAGCGCCCAGATAAAGTCGCGCTTCTTGCCGCTGAGGATAAGCGAAATCGTTTCGCCGCCTTGATCCAGAAATACGATTTCCGCGTCCACAAGGGACACGTTGGGAAAACCCGAATTCATTATATTTTCTCCGAGAATAAGTGGGGCAGTCCTGCCGCCCGCCATTGCGCTCTTGCTGGCCCGGAAGGCCGTCTTATGAAAGTAAATTGCAGTTAAACGGACGAAATTGCCCGATTCCGCTAACGAAGTGTCGCGCCAAGCCCGGCCGCCGCAAGATCGTTTGCGAGCCTGGCAACGATCACTTCCGACCCGATGAGTTTGCGGAGTTCGCCCAACGTGTCGTCGCGCCAGATTGGTCGCAGCGCTACAAGCTTAAGTAACGCCTCGCGAGATTGTTCCTTGTCTCCCGCTGTATGCGCGGCAAGCGCATGGGCGACATGGCCGAGCGGATAGCGCTCGGGCGTGATCTGGCTCGCGTAATGGCCGGCGGCAGCGGTATCGCCTTTCAGGTAAAGGCCGAGAAACATATAGAAATTGTACCAGGACGGCCTGAGCGTGCCGTAACCCGCCGCGCGTTGCAGAATCTCCAGACCTCTATCGACTTCGCCGGTCATGACGAGGCGGCCGCCATAGTCGCTGAGTATGGTCATGTCATAGCGATTGAGCGCGACCGCCCGTTCAGCCGCGGCGATCGAAGGTGCATATTCGCGCCGCGCAAACAGAACCGCCGACAGAATCTGATAGCCGCGCGAACTTTCGGGCTGTTTCTCGATCGCCTCCCGCACCAGCAGCAGCGCATGATCGAGTGAGGCGCGTTCTCCTGCCGCGACACCGATATCGAACTGATACTCGCGCAGATAAAGTACCGCGAGATACGCGAAACCGCTTGCAAAGGAAGGCTCGATCCTCGTCAGCCTCTCCAGGCAGGCTTTTGCTTTCCTGTGTTGCGAAGGCTCGAAGGAACGGAGCGACTCCGAGGACTCCACGATGCAGGTGTAGCGCGGATCGCCAAGGCCCGAAGACAGATAGCGATTGCGCTCATGCGCGCGAATAACGCCGAAAGGCTGCGCCAGCACCGTGACCACACCGGTTACGACCGCATCCTCCGCGGCATCGCGGCTACCGCTGGCTGCGAAATCCTCATAAAGCTGAGACCAGATTTGCGAGTTGTCCGCGGCATCAAAAAGACGAAAGCGCAGATCGGTTTTGCCGTCATCCCGGTATTCTACGGAACCCGCGAACCGAAATCGGATCGGTGGCGCGGTACCTTTCCGCTCGGCTTCGGCAAGCTCTTCGGGAAGCACCGTGTTTAACGTATCGAAGCGAGAGAGCACATCCCGTAGTTTTCCGATCAGCGCGACACTCGGAAATGCTTCCGCTCTCGGCGCACCGGAGACGGAAAATGGTTGCAGCACAAGAACGGGCATACCGTTTCCCGGCTGCAGCGCGCCGGCAGACCAGCGATCCGCAATACGCGGGTAGAAAAGAATTCCCGCGACCATCACAAAAACGGCAAGCCCCACGAGCCCCGCGAAACGAATTTTCCGCCGGCCGCCGGCAATGACCGCCGCTGCGACGACAGACGACAAATCCGCGGCGTTGTAGCGAAAAGATGGAACGTAAGAGCCAGGCGAGAGTGTGATGACGACCGCATCGCCTGCACCCGGTCCCGCGTAATAGCGCTCGATGGTGCGGCGCAGTCTGGTTGCTTCGACGCGAACGATCGGATCGATCTGCGGATCGAAATCCTTGTCGCGCCCGAGCGCTTCCACGCCGATGGTGTAGCCCTTGATGCGCCCGCTCTCGCCGCGCAATTCGGCTTCGGTGACGAAGCGGAGAAAGGCTGCAAGCTGCGGCGAGTCGCGAAATATCTCGCTCGCAAGCATACGCTCCAGCGCGCCTCGCGCTTCTTCCGGCGATACAGTTTCCTGCTTGGTCACGGGCCTTCCCTGCGCGGGCCGCGAAAAGCGCCATCCCATAGTACGAGAGGCTACCGCAGAAACACCAGTTCGCGCCGGTATTGTCGGACTCCGGCTCGCCCACGACAGATGGGAAATCGACACTGCCGGCGTGATAGAATCCGCATGATTCGATCAAAAACTGGGAGATCGCCGTGGCGGACGATCTCGATACGCCTCTGAAAGCAAAACAAAAAGGCACTTCGGCGCGCCGTTTGCCCGTAAGTCCGCTTGCCTTGCTGACGGCAGCCCTTGCCGGCGTGCTTCTCGTCGCGATCGGCTGGGTCGTGGTCTATGACGACCCGCTCGGGGGCGAGCCGCGCCATATCGTAAAAATCGAGCAGATCGTGCCGGCCGGGCCACAGAAAAAGACCTCGGCCGAGGTGAAGCGCGAGCAACCGCCGCAGACGCCACCGCAGAGCGGCGATCAGCGCACCATCACCATTATCGACGGCAATACCGGCGCCAAGCGCGAGATCGTGATCAATGACGCCAAGAGCAAGAACAACGCGAAGGCAGACGTTCCGCCCGCGAACGAGCCCACCAGCAATGTCCCTCCCCCCGACAATCGGCTGATCGAGAATTCGAAACATGGCTCGATTCCGAAAATCGGCCCTGATGGCGTTCGTCCGTTGGACGCCTATGCCAGCCCGGTTCCGGTCGCCGGCAATGCGGACTCGATGATTGCGATTGTCATTACCGGTCTTGGTGTCAGCGCCAGCGGAACCGGCGACGCGATTTCAAAATTGCCTTCCGCAATCACGCTCGGCTTCGTTCCCTATGGCAGCGAGTTGACGCGCTGGGTCGCGCGGGCGCGCGGCACCGGTCACGAGGTGCTCCTGCAAATTCCGATGGAGCCCTTCGACTATCCCGATAACGATCCCGGCCCGCAGACGCTGATCGCAAGCGCCGCCAAGGACCAGAATATCGATCGTCTCCACTTCTTTCTGAGCCGTGCACCCGGTTATGTAGGGGTCGCGAATTTCATGGGCGCACGCTTCACCGCGAACGAAGAGGCGCTTGCCGCAATCCTCGCGGAAACCTCGAAGCGCGGCCTCCTGTTTCTCGACGACGGCACTTCGCCGCGCAGCGTCGCGCTAAAAGCCGCGGCCAAAACCAAGGCACCATTCCTGAAAGCCGATCTCGTGATCGACGCCAAGGCCGAATGGGCCGAAATCGACGCGGCCCTCGTGAAGCTCGAAGCCATCGCCGCCGAGAAGGGCGTGGCCATCGCTACCGCAAGTTCGCTTCCAGTTACCATCGAGCGCATTGCGCGCTGGGCGAAGACTCTGGAAGCCCGCGGCATCCGGCTCGTGCCCGTGAGCGTCGCCTTTCAGCGCAAGCCGAAACAAAGCTGACTGTGACAGCGCGGCGTTGTAGAACGCCCGCATGAAAAATCTCGAAGATCTGCCCTATCGCCCTTGCGTCGGCCTTGCCGTGTTCAACGCGGAAGGCAAAGTATTTGTCGGCCGCCGCCTCGGCGGGCCGGAGCACGTGGACGCCAGTCACGAATGGCAGATGCCCCAGGGCGGCATCGACGAGGGCGAGGACCCTTACGAAGCGGCACTTCGCGAACTTTACGAAGAAACCAGCATCCGCTCGATCAGAAAGCTCGGCGAAGTCGAAGACTGGCTCAAATATGACATTCCGGGTGAAATCGCCGGACAGGCTTGGAAAGGCAAATATCGGGGCCAGAAGCAGAAATGGTACGCGCTGCGCTTCACCGGCGACGAGCCGGAAATAGACATTGCGACGCCCGGCGGCGGCGCGCATAAACCTGAGTTCATGGAGTGGCGCTGGGAAAAACTCGAGAACACGCCGGCGTTGATCGTGCCGTTCAAGCGCCGCGTTTACGATGATGTCGTGAAGTCATTTATGGAATTCGCCAAGAGCTAGACAAGGGCTGGAAATGAACGCTGACAGCACCCTGCGATGGCGTGCAATGACGGCCAAAGACCTTGCCGAAGTCCAGCGTATTTCCGAAGTCATTCATCCGGACTACCCCGAGCGCGACGAAGTCGTTGCGGAAAAGCTGATGCTTTCGCCGTCCACGCATTTTATTGCCGTGGACGGCGATGGCGTCATACGCGGCTATGCGGTTTCTTATCCATGGATTGCGAACGATATGCCGAAGCTCGACGTATACATCCGCAAGCTCCCGGAGAACGCGAGCGTGCTTTATGTTCATGATGTCGCGCTGCTCCCCACCGCGCGCGGCGCCGGCCTTGTACCCGATCTGCTGAAGCGATTGAGCGCTGAAGCGCGCAAGCAGAACCTTAAGGAGTTTACGCTCGCCGCCATGTACGGCTCGGAAACGGCGTGGTTCCAGCACGGCTTCTGGCGTATGCAGGCGAAAGGCGAACTGGTGGATCAGCTCGCACCCTATGGCCCGGCGGTGTTCATGCACCGCCCGCTCGATCCGGAATAAAAAAAGCCGCGCTATCCGAGCGCGGCTTTTTTAGATTTAGAAGACAAACTTAAGCGCGGCGGCGATCCGCAACAAAACCAAATCCGAGACCCACGATCCCGCCGATCAAGGCGCACAGCGCGACGTGGTTAAACTGCCGGTTCGTAAGATCGCCCTTCTCTTTCGGCTCAACCTGTACCGGCACATTGATAACCGGAATTACCGATGCCGCCTGCGGAGGCTTGGTGACAAATCCGACCAATCCCCCCGCGATAATACCCAAAACCAAAAAAATCACTTTCAGATTGTTCAATGGCATCCCAGCACCCTTTCCAGGTTTGGCCCTTTTGCGGCCAGTCGCTTAAAACTCCCGAGAGTGCCTGCGAGTTCCACGAACGAGCGAGCGCTCGATACGCAATAAAAAAAGCCGCGCAACACGCGCGGCTTTGAATTCTTGATTTAACGAATCTTAGTGCGCTGCGTGCGCGCCGCCGCCGAGCTGTGCCTGCACGGCCTTCAACTGGAACAGTGTTTCCGCCATCTTGAAACGCGCTTCATCGGACGGTGCCGACGCGAGCTTCGCCTCATAAGCGGAAATCGACGCCGCGAATTCGGTCATGTTCACTTCTTCGACCGCGGTCGCGTCTTCGGCGAGGATGGTCAGGCCCTTCTCGTTCACTTCCGCGAAACCGCCGCGCACGTAGAGGCGCGTGGCGTTGCCGCCCGCCTTCACCGTGAGAATACCGGGACGCAGCGTGGAAACGACCGGCGCATGAGCGGGTAGCACGGTAAATTCGCCTTCCGCGCCCGGAACGATCACTTCATCCACTTCGCCCGAGAAGAGGAGTTTGGCTGGCGAGACGAGTTCGAACTTGAAGGTGGCCATTATCTAACCTGCTTAGGCTGCTTCCGCAGCCAGCTTCTTACCCTTTTCGACCGCCTCTTCGATGGTGCCGACCATGTAGAAGGCCGGCTCCGGCAGGTGGTCATACTTGCCCTCGCAAAGACCCTTGAAGCCTTTGATGGTGTCCGCGAGTTCGACGAACTTGCCCGGCGAACCGGTGAAGATTTCTGCGACATGGAACGGCTGCGAAAGGAAGCGCTCGATCTTGCGCGCGCGCGACACAGCTACTTTGTCTTCTTCCGAAAGTTCGTCCATGCCGAGAATGGCGATAATGTCCTGCAGCGCCTTATAGCGCTGGAGGATCTGCTGCACCTGACGCGACACAGCGTAGTGCTCCTCGCCGACGACCAGTGGCGAAAGCATACGCGAGGTCGAGTCGAGCGGATCGACCGCAGGAT
>LNEZ01000069.1 GCA_001464215.1 Rhizobiales bacterium Ga0077548
TTGAACGAGTTGTCGCCCGCGACGATGATATCGTCGATGTCTTTATTATAGAGATCGCGGATCGCGCGCTTCACGAGCGAACCTTCCTCATAGACGAGGGCAGGCGCGGTCGAGTTCAGCGTCTGCTCGCGAACCTGCTCCCACTGGCGCAGGAGATATTCGAAGTCGCGCTTGATCTCGGTCTTGGTGCGCGCCGCACCCGCGGTGCGCAGGATCACGCCCATACCTTCTGGCACTTCGAGATCGGAAACGAGGTCTTTCAACCGGCGGCGGTCGGCGCCGTCGGTAATCTTGCGGGAGATGCCGCCGCCGCGCGCGGTGTTCGGCATCAGCACCGAATAGCGGCCGGCCAGCGAAAGATACGTGGTGAGGGCCGCGCCCTTGGTGCCGCGCTCTTCTTTCACGACCTGGACCAGGATGATCTGGCGGCGCTTGATGACCTCTTGAATTTTGTAGGTGCGGTGGCGGCGCGGTGCGCGCTCCGGCACTTCTTCCAACGCGTCGCCGCTGACGACCGACTCCACGACTTCCGGCGCGGGGGTGTCTTCGGCGGGGCTTTCTTCGACATGGGAAACTTGGCGGTCGCCGGCTTCGTTTTCGCCGTCGCTGCTCGCCTGCATTTCGTGAGACGCGGGCTGCTCGCCTTCGTTTGTCTCAGCGTGTAGAGTTTCTACCTGCTCCGGCTGCTCGTCCTGATGGTAGGACGGTTCATCCGGCTGCTGGTCTTCCCGATGCATATCTTCGGAATGATCGTCATGATGTTCGGAGTGATCCGGATGCTCGGCGTCTTCGGAAATGCTTTCCGCGCCGTCTGCGGCCTTCGCCTTATGACGTCGTTTGCGGCGCTGCTCGGATTCTTCGACCGCGCGCTGCTCTTCTTCAATGAGGCGCTGCCGGTCTGCGACCGGGATTTGATAGTAGTCCGGGTGGATTTCGCCGAAGGCGAGAAAGCCGTGCCGGTTGCCGCCGTAGTCGACGAAGGCGGCTTGCAGCGATGGCTCTACGCGCGTGACTTTCGCTAGATAGATATTCCCGCGAAGCGGACGGCGATTTGCGGATTCGAAGTCGAATTCCTCGACGCGATTGCCGCGGACGACCACGACCCGGGTTTCCTCCGGGTGGGTGGCGTCAATAAGCATTTTATTGGCCATGAGATTCCCATTGCGCGCGCGTTAGCCGCGCGCGTCACGAATTGATTGGAACGCGAATGAATGTGACGCGATACGGATGCGCGGCTGCGCGGGCTCTTTCCGAGATCCCGGTTGGATTGCAGTGCCACCATCGGTGTCGCTTCCTGGTTCAGGCGAATGGCTTCGCGAACAAACGCGCGAGGCCTTCTCGCCATCACGGTTATTGGCGGTGTGGTATCGGGCGCCTCTGGGCGCGCTGCGCGTCGCGGCATACTCTGTTGCCGGTCGCGGACCCGCGCCTTCCGTTCGCCCGGACGAATCCCGCCCGCGAACCGTGATGGTTTTATGTAGGCTTCCCGCTGCCCGCTTGGCAAGCAGAGAGGCTAAACCTCTCGTTTTCTTGAATAATTTCACCAGAAAAACCACGGTAAACGGCGGCTTAACTTAGCCCAGCTATGAAATGTGGCGGGATCACTGGGCCGGCGGGAATGCGTATCGGGTCAATACTGTTGGGACTGCTGCTGGGAACGGGCGTATTCGCGCCCTTGGATGCCGGTGCCCAGACCGCTCAGCGCGTGATTGCGCTCGATGCGCGGCTTGCGGGCGACGCCAGCCGGACCCGGCTTGTGATCGATCTGAACAAAAAGATCGATGTCCGCGCCTATACCATCGCCAATCCGAACCGGGTCGTGGTCGACCTTCCCGAAGTCAGCTTCGATTTGCCGGTTGGCGCGGGCAAGCAGACGCGCGGTCTTGTTTCCGCATTCCGTTATGGCCAGTTTGCGCCGGGCAAGGCGCGTATCGTGATCGATCTGCGCGAGCCGGTGAAGATCGACAAAACCTTCGTGATCGCCGCGCAAGAAGATCAGCCCGCGCGGCTCGTTATCGATCTGGTCCGTACCGATCTCGCAAGCTTTCAAAAAAGCGCGATCGTGCCGGAACGCCCGCAATCTCTGGCTGCCAAGACGCAGCCGAAACAACAGACTTCCGACCCGCGTCCGCTGATCGTGATCGATCCCGGCCACGGCGGGCCTGATGTAGGCGCCATCGCAGGCACCGGCGATGAAGAGAAGGAAGTCGTGCTTGAAGTCGCGAAGAAACTCCGCGACCAGTTGCTAAAGACCAACCGCTACCGCGTGGTGATGACCAGGAACGACGACACATTCGTGTCTCTGGATGAGCGCGTTGCGATCGCGCGCTCGAACGCGGCTTCGCTCTTTATATCCATTCATGCGGACTCGCTCTCGAAGGGGGCGGGGGAAGCCTCCGGCGCCACGATCTACACGCTTTCGGAGCGCGCGTCGGATAGCGAAGCGCAGCGCCTTGCCGACAAGGAAAACGACTCCGACAAAAGCGCGGGCTATCTCTCGCAACAGCCCGATGACGTGGCGAATATCCTGTTCGACCTCGCCCAGCGCGATACCAAGAACAATTCCGCCTTGTTCGCGCGTACACTGGTGGGAAGCCTGAAGAGTTCGGCCCGCCTGCATAAGTCGCCGCTGCGCGCGGCGGGTTTCGTGGTCCTGAAATCGCCTGATGTGCCGTCTGTGCTCGTGGAACTTGGTTATCTGTCGAGCCCGGAAGACTTGAGGCAGATGACTTCCGAAGCCTGGCGCGAAAAGGTAACGGTCTCAATGGTCGAGGCGATCGACAAGTTCTTTGCCGGCCGCACTCCTGCGGTCGCAGGACGCTAGCCCGCCGCCGCGATATATACGCGAAGCGCGGGAACGAGGACGAGTCGAGAGCGTGTCCACCGACTATTACAAACCCATTGCCAACGCGGTCGGCCGCCTGCGGCCGAACACTCTTGCCGCACGCCGTTCGATCTACGATCAGGCGCGGCAACTTCTGTTCGAGGAAGCGCAGAATTCCCGCCCGCCGATGGCGGTGAGCGAACTGATCGCCGAGCAGCGCGCGCTCGAAGAAGCGATCCAGATGGTCGAAGCCGAAGCCGTCTTCAACGAGAATGCTGAAGCGGCAGGCGAGAACGAATATTTCCGCGCGCCGCCGCGTGTGAATGCACCGCGTCCACGCGTGCCCGTGGCAACGCCGCCGGTCGAGCGGCCGCGACCGCCAGTGGTGCCGCGTCCTCCGGTCCAACAGCCTCCCGTGCAGCGTCGTCCGGCCGCGCCGCCGCAAGAGGTCCAAGAGGTCTATGAACAGGAGGCCTACCAGGAGGAATATTACGAGCCGTCTTACGAGCCGGAAGCGGACGAGAATTATCCCGACGAGCGCACGCTCCGGATGCGCGAACAGGAACAGCGCCGCGCGCAACGTCAGCCGCGTGGCCGTGCGCGGCGAAGCGCCGGGCAGGGAACCAGCTCAAGCACGATCGTCGTCGTGGCGGCGGCCTTGTTTGCGCTCTTCGTCGCGGGCGGTGCCGCAGCCTATGTGACGATCTACGGCTGGCCTTCGTTCCGCTCGGCGCAGCAGCCGCAGAAAAAGCAGGAGACGCCGCCGCAGCAACAAGTAGATCCGAATATCGCGAAGCAGCGCGATCTCATGGAGAAGGCGTCGAAGGCGCTTGAAGGCGGCGATCCGACCACTTCGATTCAGTTGCTGACCGAAGCGATTGTGCTGCTGCCCAAGGAAGCGCCCGCCTACACCTTGCGCGGACATTCTTATTTGCAGACCGGCGATTCCGCGAAGGCGATCGAGGATTTCTCGGAATCGATCAAGCTCGGCAGCAAAGATTTCTACGCTTTTGTCGGCCGCGCCGTCGCCTACCGCCGCATTCGCGACTTCCCGCGTTCGATTGCCGACTACAACGAAGCGATCAAGATCAGGCCCGATCATGCCGGCGCATGGAACAATCGCTGCTTCGTGCAGGCGATTGCGAACAACCTCGATGCCGCGCTGGCAGACTGCAACGAGTCCCTGCGGCTGATTGCGAACGAGCCGAATACGCTGGACAGCCGCGCGCTGGTTTACCTCAAGCAGGGCAAGTGGGATCTTGCGATTGCCGACTATGACGCGGTGCTGAAGTTGCAACCCAATACCGTCAGCGCGATGTATGGCCGTGGGCTTGCGAAGCTGAAGAAGGGCGACAAACGCGGGCAGGCCGATATTGCGACGGCTACCGCCGCCGCGCCTACAATCGCGCAGGAATTCGAGCGCTATGGCGTCAAGTAAGCCATTACCGCTGCTGTTGCTTTTTTGCTTGTTCTTCGCGCCCGCTTTCGCCCAGCCGGCGGATTCCGATGCCTGCGTGAAGCAATCCGGCGAAAACGCAATCGCAGCCTGTTCTGACGCAATCGCTTCCGGTGCCTTCAAGGGCGACCGGTTGGCCGAACTTTACAACAGCCGCGGTGCGGAATGGCGTCTTCGCAATAACTACGAGCGGGCGATTGCGGACTATGACGAGGCAATCCTTCTTGCACCGCATTATGTAGCGGCGCTCAATAACCGCTGTTGGGCGCTGGCTGCCGTGGGCCGCGCAAAGGAAGCGCTCGACGATTGCAATGTCTCGCTTCGCGTAAGATCGGAAAACGACATAGCGCACCATAATCGTGCGCTCGCCAATTTCCGGCTCGGAAATCTCAACGACGCTTTAGCCGATTGCGAGATCGCGTTGAAAGCAAACCCGAAACGCGCGCAGGCGCTCTACTTGCGAGGGCTTATCAAGTTGCGCCGCAACGATGTGACAGGTGGAACTACTGATATTGCTGAGGCGAAAAAAATCCGCGCGGCGATAGAGCAGGAATTTCAGGCGCTTGGCGTCCAGCGCTGACGAGACTTTGTCCCGGTCAATGAAAAATCGTCACGCGGTGTGGACAACTCCGTCATAAATTCTTTGCAATCGAGCGAAACTTCCCACAGCATTGGAGCGTTCCGGCGGCGGACAATTAGTTTGGGGGTACCCCGTCATGATCCATGCGGCGGATTATCGGAGGCGTGCCGAAGACTGCGCGAAGCGTGCGGAAGAAGCGCAGGACGATTTTCATAGAAAGAACTTCAGTCAGCTCGCGGCGATGTGGACCGAGATGGCTGATAAAACCGAAGGCCGTGCGGCTGCGGCCGAAATCGCGGAGCAGGCGGAGCGCGCCGAGCGGCAGGCGCTCGACGACGCGCTTACGACCATCAAGAACGCGCGCGCCAGCTAGCCAAGCTAGAATTTTCCATGACGGCCGGTACCGCTTGAAAAGCGGCCTGCGCCGGTAATTGCTTCCTTCTGAACCGCCGGCAATCCGCCGTTCATTTCATTCTTTGTTGCTTCATCCCAATCCAGCGACCATTGGTTGATCGCAGACAGACGGTCCGCTCGCATACAGATTTGCGGAAAAGCGGAAAGCTGTTCGGCGATCTCGGTTGCTGCCTCCAGCGCCTTGCCGTCTTCGACGACACGGTTGGCCAAGCCCATCTGCAGAGCTTCGTCTGCTTTCACCGGGCGTCCGGTGAGGATCAGATCCATCGCGCGGCTGTGGCCGATCAGGCGAGGGAGGCGGATCGTGCCGAGATCGACCAGCGGCACGCCGAAACGGCGGCAGAACACACCAAACACTGCCGACTTTGCCGCGACGCGCATATCGCACCACGAAGCGACCTCGATGCCGCCCGCGACCGCATAACCTTCGATTGCGGCAATCACGGGCTTGGAAAGTTTCAGCCGTGTGCAGCCCATCGGCGCGAAGTCGCCCGCAGCGAGAAAGGGCCGCTTCTCACCGCCTGCCAGTGCGTGCAGATCCGCACCCGCGCAGAAATTTCCACCGGCGCCGGTAAGCACCGCGACATCGAGCGTGTCGTCGGCATCGAACTGCTTGAAGACTTTATATATCGCTTCGGCGGTGGCGAGATCGAAAGCGTTGCGCCGTTCCGGCCGGTTGACCGTGACGATGACGATGCGGTTCCTTCGCTCGACGAGGATGGGTTCGGCCATGTGTTTTGCTCCCGGTTTCGGTCTCGCGCGATGCTAGCCGCGCGGGCCGAACGGGCCTAGACTCCGCTTCGTGAAAGTTCTCCTCAAAATCGTTCTGGTTTCCGCCGCGGCATTTACGGTTCTCGCCGGAGGAGCACTTACCGCCGACTTGCCGGTGCCGTCGCGGACAGCGCCGCAAAAGGCGTTGCCTGCGCAGCCGAACGAGTTTGAGAAGCTGGGTGCGGACTGCATCGAGGCGACCGACGGGTGCCGCCGTTTCACGCGCGCCAGTGACGGCAAGTACGATGCGGCAAACAACATCGGCATTGCCTGCCAGCCGAAGCCGCTGAGTTGCAGCAAGCGGAGGTGAGGCGCAATGCTGGAAGGCTTTGCTGCCTATGTGCTGAATCCGAAGCGCGCGGTAACTTTCGTGCTGACTGTGTTCGCGTGCGGCTTGGGTTTCATGTCGCAGACCGATTTCATCGCGCAACATTTGCCCGACTACGGTAAAATCATCTGTTTCGGGGGCATCTTTGCCTGTTTCGGCGCTATTCAACTCGCGCGCAAACTCCCGGACTGACTGTCACACGCCTGACATGAGATTCATTGCATCAGGCGGGGATGAACTCGCTGATTTGGTTGTTCGCAGGCATTGGCGCTGTCGCCGCCGCGATTCATCTGACCAGCATCGCGCTGCCGGTGTTCAAGCTGCGTAGAAAGCCCGTCGCCAATTCCATGTTCGGCACGCCGCCGGTCACCATCGTGCGGCCTGTTTGCGGCGTGGATGCAGATGCGGAAGCGACACTGCGCTCGACCTTTCATCTCGCTTACCCGCGCTATGAAATCATCTTTTGCGTTGCGCAGCCGAACGATCCTGCGATTGCGTTGCTGCGTTCCTTGCTCGCGCAATATCCGCAAGCCGAGGCGAGGCTTCTCATCGGCGACGATGCGGTCAGCGAAAACCCGAAGCTCAATAACTGCGTGAAGGGGTGGTTAGGGGCGAAGCACGAATGGATTGTGCTTTCGGACTCAAACGTAATCCTGCCGCAGGATTACTTGCAGCGGATGTTCGAAGTTTGGGACGAAGAGACCGGCCTCGTCTGTGCGCCGCCGGTTGGCGCCGCCCCGCAAAGTATTCCCGCCGAATTCGAATGCGCTTTTCTGAATGAGTATCAGGCACGCTGGCAATATTTCGCGGATGCGATCGGAGCCGGTTTCGCGCAGGGCAAGTCGATGCTCTGGCGGCGCGATCTTCTGGATGCGAACGGCGGCATCGCAGCACTCGGTGCGGAAACCGCCGAAGACGCAGCTTCGACCAAGATCGTACGCAACGCGGGGCTCGTGGTTCGGCTTGCCGACTCTTGTTTCGTGCAGCCGCTCGGCAACCGTGGCGTGAAGGAAGTCTGGGCGCGGCAGGTGCGCTGGGCACGGCTCAGACGCGTGAGTTTTCCGCTCTGCTTTGCGCTCGAAATCTTTTCCGGCGGCGTCTGGCCTTCGGTAATGGTCGGCATCGCCGCAAATCTTGCCGGGCTGCCGTGGTGGCTCGGCATAGCGTTCGCAGGGTTCTGGTATGGCGCCGAGGCGTTGATGGCCCGGTTCCTCGGCTGGCATTGGACTTGGCGTTCGCCATTGATGGGAATTTTACGCGACCTGCTCCTGCCGGCACTATGGTTCGAGGGCTGGCGAGGGCGCTCATTCCAGTGGCGTGGAAACGCCATGGAAGCCGCCCCGAATTCCGCGGGTTGATCGTCCGGAACTTCGCGACTACTTCTGGCTTATGTGTCTGGCGGGACGGTCTAATTTTAGCCTTCCGTGCCAAGTAGGACACAAGGTATCCCGATAACGCTATTTTGCGCTTAAGGGGCTGGACGCGAGCGCCGAATTAGGGCCGATTGGGGTCTCCTTAAGGCCTAGCGGCTGAATCGCGGCAGGGCAGGTCGGAAAGAAATGCGCTTTCTCGTAAGATTTCTTGGCTTCTTGTTCGCGGCTGGCGCGATCCTATTCGTGGTCGGCGCCGTCGGCGTGACCTGGGCGGTCTGGCACTTCTCCAAAGACCTGCCTGACTTTTCGCAGCTCCAGAATTACGAACCGCCGGTCATGACGCGCGTTCACGCGGTCGATGGCTCGCTGGTCGCCGAATACGCCGAACAGCGGCGCCTTTATCTGCCGGTGCAGGCGATCCCGAAGCGCGTGTTTGACGCCTTCACCTCGGCCGAAGACAAGAATTTCTGGGAGCATGGCGGCATCGACCTGTTCGGCATCGCGCGCGCGGTGGTCAACAACATCGAGCAATACGGCACCGGCCGCCGCCCGCAGGGCGCATCCACGATTACGCAGCAGGTCGCGAAGAACTTCCTCACCGGCAACGAAACCTCGATCAACCGCAAGATCAAGGAAGCATTGCTCGCGCTGCGCATCGAGCGCGCGTTCTCGAAGGAAAAGATTCTCGAGCTTTATCTCAACGAAATCTATCTCGGCCTCGGCGCATACGGCATCGCCGCCGCGTCGCTGCTCTACTTCGACAAGTCCGTGCATCAACTGACCGTCGAAGAGGTCGCTTATCTCGCGGCACTCCCGAAAGCGCCGAACAACTATCATCCGTTCCGCCAGCGCGATGCCGCTACCACCCGCCGCAACTGGGTGATCGACCAGATGGTTATCACCGGCGCGATCAAGGCGCAGGAAGGCAGCGAAGCGAAGAAGAAGCCGCTCGAGATCGCGACACGCGCGCAGGGGCCGAACCAGTTCAATGCCGAATACTTCGCCGAGGAAGTCCGCCGCGAAATCTTCCAGCGCTACGGCGAAGAGAAACTTTACAAAGGCGGTCTCTCGGTCCGCACCACGCTGAACCCGAAGATGCAGGTGGTCGCGCGCCGCGTGTTCACCGACGGTCTTATTCGCTTCGACGAAAACCGCGGCTGGCGCGGCGCGCAGCAGAAGATCGATCCGGTGCCGGGTTCGGACTGGGGAACGAAGCTCGCCGAAATCCGCCAGCTCAACGACACCGGCTGGAAGCTCGCCGTCGTGCTTCAGGTGACCGATCAAGCCACGACCATCGGTTTTCAGCCGCAGCGTGACCGCGGCGGCGTGCTCTCCAAAGAGCGTCAGACCGGTATCATTCCCGCCGACGGCGTGAAGTGGACCAAGAAGGCTATGCGCCAGGTGTTCGCGCCGGGCGATGTCGTTTACGTCTCGAAGCTCGACGGCAAGACGGAAAACCAGTGGCGCCTCCAACAGGTGCCCGAAGTTTCCGGCGGCCTCGTCGTGATGGATCCCTGGACCGGCCGCGTGCTGGCACTCGTCGGCGGCTTCTCGTTCGACGAAAGCCAATTCAACCGCGTGACGCAGGCCTATCGCCAGCCCGGCTCGTCCTTCAAGCCGTTCGTCTATGCGGCGGCACTAGACAACGGCTACACGCCGTCCACCATCGTGATGGATGCACCGCTCGAGATCGAGCAGGGCCCAGGGCAGGCGGCGTGGAATCCGCAGAATTATTCCGGCAAGTTCTACGGGCCGCAGACGCTTCGCTTCGGCATCGAACATTCGCGCAACGTGATGACCGTGCGTCTTGCGCAGGATGTCGGTATGCCGCTGGTGCAGGAATATTCGCGCCGCTTCGGCGTCTACGACAAGATGCCGCCTTATCTTTCGTTTGCGCTCGGCGCGGGCGAGACGACTTTGCTTCGCATGGCCGCCGGCTATTCGATGTTCGCGAACGGCGGCCGCAAGGTGACGCCAAGCCTCATCGACCGCGTGCAGGACCGCTACGGCAAGACGATCTTCAAGCACGACGACAGGCAATGTCAGGGCTGCGAAAATCAGGCCTGGAAAAACCAGTCCGAGCCGACGCTGGTTGACCGCCGCGAACTCGTGATCGATCCGATGAGCGCGTACCAGATCACGTCCATGATGGAAGGCGTGGTTCTGCGCGGCACCGGCACTGTGTTGCGCCCGCTCAATCGTCCGGTGGCCGGCAAGACCGGCACCACCAACGACGAAAAGGACGTCTGGTTTATGGGCTTCACGCCCGATCTCGTGGTCGGCGTTTATCTTGGCTATGACCGCCCGCGTCCGCTGGGCCGCGGCATCACCGGCGGCCAGTATGCGGCCCCGATCGTGCGCGATTTCCTGAAGGAAGTGCTTGCCGATCGTCCGCCGCAGCCGTTCCGCGTTCCGCCGGGCCTGAAGCTCGTTCGTGTCGATCTCGCGACCGGCTTGCGCGCGCAATCCGACGACAAGCGGATCATTCTCGAAGCGTTCCGTCCTGGCACCGCACCGCCGGACTCGTTATCCATCGTCGGCTTCAACGACGAGAACGGCAATCCGATCGGCGGCAACCCGAACCGCTCAAGCTCGCCCGATCAGCAGGGCTTCTTCACCCGCGGCCGCGGGCTTTGGTGAAAACTCTCCGGTCGTCCCCGCGAAAGCGGGGACCCATAACCACCTGCCTTCATAACTGATACTGGGAGTATGGGTCCCGGCTCGCGCTTGGCTTTGCCTCGCTTGGCCGGGACGACACGTTGACATATATGTCTCGCCCGAAAAGAGAATCGAACTATGCGCGCGGAAACCCAGAAACTCGTCGAAGAAATTAAGCAGTCGGTCGAACTGCTGAGGAGGTCTCTTTGACGTCGAGAAATCCGAAAAACGTCTGGCTGAGCTGAACGCGCTCGCCGAAGAACCGAAGCTTTGGGACGACCCGCAAAAGGCATCGAAAGCGATGCAGGAGCGCACTTCGCTCGAAGATGCGCTTTCTTCGATCCGGCGGATCGAAACCGATCTCTCCGACAGCATTGAACTGATCGCGCTCGGCGAAGCCGAGAAGGACGACGCGACCGTCAAGGACGCGGAAAGTAAACTCGCTGAATTGAAAGCCGAGACCGGCCGCCGCCAGATGGAAGCGCTCTTGTCCGGCGAAGCCGACGCGAACGACGCTTATCTTGAAGTTCACGCGGGCGCGGGCGGCACCGAGAGCCAGGACTGGGCTTCGATGTTGCTCCGTATGTACACGCGCTGGGCGGAAAAGCGTAAATTCAAGATCGCGCTCGTGGAGCAGAGCGACGGCGAAACCGCTGGCATCAAATCCGCGACCATCGAAGTCAAAGGCAAGAATGCTTATGGCTGGCTGAAAACCGAGAACGGCGTGCATCGCCTGGTGCGTATATCGCCTTACGACGCGAATGCTCGGCGCCACACTTCGTTCTCGTCGATCACGGTTTATCCGGTGGTCGATGACGATATCAAAATCGAGATCGCGGAATCCGATGTGCGTGTCGATACCATGCGCTCGGGCGGCGCGGGCGGCCAGCACGTGAACAAGACCGAGTCCGCAGTTCGCTTGACGCACATTCCGACCGGCATCGCGGTCGTTTCGCAAGGCGACCGCTCGCAGCACAAGAACCGCGCGCAGGCGTGGAATATGCTGCGCGCGAAACTCTATCAGGCCGAATTAAAGCGCCGCGAAGAGAAGGCCGCCGCCGATCAGGCCGCGAAGACCGACATCGGCTGGGGCCATCAAATCCGTTCTTACGTCTTGCAGCCGTATCAGCTGGTGAAGGATCTACGCACCGGAGAGACCTCGTCCGCGCCACAGGATGTTCTGGACGGCGATCTCGACGACTTCATGCACGCAACGCTCGCGCAGAAGGTATTCGGCGGCGGGCCGGATAGCGTCGAGGATGTCGAATAATCAGGCGGCTTTCGCAGGCGTCATCACGCAGAAGACATTGCGGTCGCGGTAGGTGACCGGCGCCTTCACGATTTTCAGCCGCAGCGGATCGCTCGGATCGAGCGGGTTGAATTTGCACGGCAGTTTCGACTGAATTTCCTCGAAGTTGTCGCGCTGGTTATCGAGCCACTAGGCCATGTCGTCGCGCGTGACACCTTCGAACTCGATATAGACATCGAGATCGCTGTCGGGGCGGCGTTCGCCGCGGACGCGGCTTCCGAACACATAGATGCGCGCACCGGAGAAGCCGAAGCCTACTCCGCGAGTAACCGCACAAACTCCGTCAGCTCTGCCGTCGCCGCCATCAGTGCCCCGCCAAAGACTGAACCAACGCAGATCGGAACAGGAACCTCTCTTCGCGGCTACAGCAAGGCCAAGCAAATAGATTGTGCAAAGCAGGCATTCGCGCTTGCGGGCCGCGGGAACTTGCTTTCGCTAGGCGGAACGTCATGATCGCGCCGATCCAAGCGCAGAAAAAATACTGCGCCGCAATAATTCGGGAGAAAAACGATGACGCAGTGGGTTCGCTTCGAGCGCGGCGGCAAAAAGCAATTCGGCACGCTGGAAGGCGACACGATCAAGGTTCACGAAGGCGACCTGTTCGCGAACCCGAAGGCGACCGGCGAAAGCGTGAAACTTTCGGATGTGAAGCTGACCACGCCCTGCGAGCCCTCGAAGATGGTCTGTCTGTGGAATAATTTCCACGAGCTTGCCGCGAAGAACGACTTCCAGCACCCAACCGAGCCGCTCTACTTCATCAAGGCACCGAACGCTTATCACCCGCACGGCGAGCCGATCCGGCGGCCTTCGACTTATGACGGAAAGATCGTTTACGAAGGCGAACTCGGCGTCGTCATCGGCAAGAAGTGCTCGAATATTACGGAGGAGCAAGCCGGTGAATACATCTTCGGCTACACCTGTGTGAACGACGTCACCGCAGTCGATCTGATGAAGAAGTTTCCGACCTTCGATCAGTGGACGCGTGCGAAAAGCTTCGACACCTTCGGCGTATTCGGCCCTGCGATCACGACCGGCGTCGACCCGATGAAGTTGCGTATCAAGACGGTGCTGAACGGCAAAGAGCGGCAGAACTATCCGGTGACGGATATGTTCTTCCCGCCGCATAAACTTGTGGCAGCCGTCTCGAAAGACATGACCCTGATGCCCGGCGACATCATCGCCTGCGGCACTTCGCTCGGCGTCGGCGTGATGGAGGCGGCGAACAACGTCGTCGATATCGTGATCGACGGAGTGGGGACGCTCACTAATAAATTCGATCAGGTGCTGCCGTCGCCGTTTCTGTTGGGCGAAGCGCCGAAGCCGCGCCGCATCTGCGTGGTTGGTGCTGGCGCGATCGGCGGACTGCTTGCGGCAAAATTCGCGCTTGCGGGCGAGGATGTCACCGTGATCGATCAGGGCGCACATCTTCAGGCGATCCAGAAGAACGGTCTGAAGTTAGAGTGGCATGACGGCAAGGTGCAAACCGCGAAGATGAAGGCGGTGAACAAGGCATCGGAAGCGGGCAAACAGGATCTGGTCGTGCTTGCGGTGAAGGCGCACTTCCTCGATTCGGTCGTGCGCGACATCGAGCATCTGATGGACAAGGACACGGTCGTACTCACCGTGCAGAACGGTCTGCCTTGGTGGTACTTCCAGAAGCTCGGCGGAAAATACGATAACCAGCGGTTAGCGAGCCTCGATGCGTCGGGTGTGCTTTCGAAGAAGATTCCTGCCGACCGCCTGATCGGCTGCGTCGTGTATCCCGCTGCCGCAATCACGGCACCTGGCGTCATCCATCACGTCGAAGGTGACCGCTTCCCGATCGGCGAACTCGACGGCAAGACACAAGCGCGCACGAAATCGCTGCACGATCTGTTCGTGAAAGCTGGCTTAAAGTCGCGCGTGTTGAAAGACATCCGCTCGGAAATCTGGCTGAAGGCCTGGGGCAATCTTTCGTTCAACCCGATCTCGGCGCTCACGCACGCGACGCTCGTGGACATCTGCCAGTTCGCGGAAACCCGCGCGCTCGCCGCAACCATGATGAAGGAAGCACAGGACATCGCGGAGAAGTTAGGCGTCACTTTCCGCGTCACCATCGACAAGCGCATTGCTGGCGCGGAGTCCGTCGGTGCGCACAAGACCTCGATGTTGCAGGATGTCGAAGCCGGCCGCTCGCTTGAGACCGAAGCGCTTATCGGCTCCATTCTCGAAATGGCGAAAATCACGAATACGCCGGCGCCCGCGATCGAGTCGGTCTATGCGCTGGTCAAACTCCTGAACAAAGTGATGCTGATGGAAGGCGCGGGCGTAGTCACGAAGAAGGTCGCCTGACGCGCTTTTTACAGTTTGTCGTAGACCGCCGGAATATTCACCGGCTTGATGTCCTCGCCGATATTTGCGGCATCGAAGGCGATAATACGCCAGCGCTTGCCAGCCGCGTCGAACCGCAGAAGCACGTTCGCCTTGCGCTTGCTGTCGATCTTTACTTTGCCGGCCGAGTACACTTGTTTGTAGATCGGCCGGTAGTCGACGCTATAGGTGACGTTGACCGCGGCGAGTTCGATCGCGCCTTTGCGTAAGCTACGGTTCTCGGTGACGTGCTCGATCTTGTAGTCGCCGACCTTGAAGCTCATGCAGCCGGTGCGGCTGTGAACTTCGAGCTTCACCTGTTCCTTCTGCGCCAGCTTGGTTGGGATGATGGTCATCTTCTGCAAACGGCCGTTAACGGCAAACTCGATGATCTCCCTGTTCGTATAATCTTTCTCCTTGAGAAACGCGCCGCGGTCGTCCCAGTAGCGGATCGTGACGAGGCCCGCGCGCTCGGCGTTGAGCAGGAAATCGAATTGCGGCGGCGAGATCGCTTCGCTCTTGCAGTCCGCAGGAGGCGTATTGGCGGCGACCAGCCGTTCGCTGATCAGTAACCAGCCGACCAGATCGTTCCATTCTCTGCTGATGACCCGAAGCGCTTCGGCATTGCTGAGTGCCTGGGATTGCTCCTGCGGTTTTGCTTGCGAGGGCGAAGGTGTGTCGCCGCTGCTGCCGGATTGCGCATGGGCGTGCGCGCTGAGCGAAAGCGACATCAGAACTGCAATCAGAATTCGCATGAAGCCCTCAACCGCTGGCGGACGCTACGTCAGCCTAACGCTCCCGATGGTTGACGCAATAGCGGCCTTGCCCGACGCTACGCGCAAATAAAAATAGGGGAGGCGCTCGTGTTTCAGAACGGCTTGATGAAGGGCCAGAAAATCCTCGTGACCGGCGGCGGCACCGGTCTCGGCCGCGCGATGAGCGAGAAATTCCTGTCGCTGGGCGCGGAAATCGCGATCTGCGGACGCCGCAAACAGGTGTGCGACGATACCGCTGCCGCGCTCATGAAGCAGCATGGCGGCAAGGTCTCGGCTTACGGCGTCGATATCCGCGATGCCGCGGCGGTCGATGCGATGGTAGGCGAGATTTTCAAGGAAGCGCCGCTGACCGGGCTCGTGAACAACGCCGCCGGCAACTTCATCTCGCGCACCGAGGATCTTTCCCCGAACGGCTTCGACGCGGTCGCCAACATCGTGATGCGCGGCACATTTTATGTGACGCAGGCAGTGGGCAAACGCTGGATCGCGGGCAAGCACAAAGGCAGCGTGGTTTCGATCTCGGTGACATGGGTCAGAAACGGCGGGCCGTTCGTGGTGCCGTCCACCATGAGCAAGGCCGCGGTCGCGGCGATGACGACGTCGCTTGCCTCCGAATGGGGCCGCTACGGCATTCGGCTCAACGCAATCGCCCCCGGCGAAATTCCGACCGAAGGCATGAGCAAGCGTCTGAACCCCGGCGAGAAGCCGGGGGCGCGCACGGCCGCGCGCAACCCGATGGGCCGGCCCGGCACGCTCGAGGAATTGCAGAATCTCGCGACTTTCCTGATGTCGCCGGGTTGCGACTGGCTTTCCGGCGAAATGATCGCGATGGACGGCGCACAGGCGCTCGCCACCGGTGGCAACTTCTACGAGCTTCGCAAGTGGGGTGACGCGGAATGGAAAGCGGCGCGCGATGCTATTGTTGCGCAGAACACCAAAGACAAGGCGCAGCGCGGCTAAGCCCAAAGGAACTTTTTGTTCCGACACGATGTTGAGAGGCATCGGCCCCACGCCCGGCTTGGCCGGGTAAGGGTCTATATTTGGGAGAGAACCTTATGCGCCGCACATTGATTGCGGCCGGCATTCTGTTCGCGTCTGCGAGCTTCGTGCCGGCCACCCCGCTGACTTCCATTGCCCCTGAACTGAATTACACGCCGATCGAGCGTGTGCAGGCCGCCCAGCCGAAAAAGGAAGAGACCGTTACCCAGAAGGTGAAGCGCACCTGGCGTAACTGGACCACGCCTTCGCGCTCGTTCTGCGTCCGTTGCCCGATCCCGATTCCGCTGAGCGCCAAGGTCTGCACCGCCAAAGGCAAGACCGCCGATGAAGCGCGCTCGGTCTGCGTGCAGCAGAACCCGCTTTGCTACGTGCAGGCAGGCAAGTGCTGATCGGCTGAACTTCCGGCGAGAAAGCCCCGCGGGAAATCGCGGGGCTTTTTCTTTATGCTCGCGCCATGTGCAAATGGATTCTCGCAGCGGCAATCGTTCTTTTCTCTTTGCAGGTTGCGGACGCCGCATCCTGCAAGGCGGGCGAGACGGTCACGTTAGAGGGCGAGATCATCATTCCGCCGGTGTGGGACGCCGGCGAATGGTTCTGGCCGGGCAAGTTCGCGGGAGCGCCGTGTCAGGTGATGACCCTGAAGGGGAAGGGCGCGCTTCCCGCCGAATGCCTCGTGGGCAAAAGAATGACTTTGACGGGAAGGGTGATTGAGGATGGAGTCCTGATCCTCGAAGTTACGAAGGTGAGTTGTTTTTGAAATGACCTCCCACATCGACCCCACCAAAGAAATCTTCGCCGCCTTTCGCGACAACAATCGCGAAGGGCCGATCCAGATGCTGAACCTTGTGCAGCTCCGTGCGGCAGCCAACTATCCGGACGGAAGAAAAGCGACGGGTGCCGAGGCCTATGCCGCCTATGGCCGCGAGAGCCTGCCGGTGTTCGAGCGCCTAGGCGGCAAGATCGTCTGGCAGGGCAAGTTCGAGTTGATGCTGATCGGACCGCAAAGCGAACGCTGGGATCATTGCTTCATCGCGCAATATCCGAGTGTTTCGGCCTTCGTCGAGATGATCCGCGATCCCGTGTATCGCGAAGCGGTGAAACACCGGCAGGCTGCCGTTCAAGACAGCCGCCTGATCCGCTGCGCTCCCGCGAAAGCAGGGAAGGGGTTTGGCGAGCTTCCGGCGTAGGCAGCGTTTCTACAGAGCCGCAGCCAAACCCTTGATGCCGTTACGGTAATGCCAGCCGCAGGTTCCCGCTTGCGCATAAAGCTGCCGTAACGGACGCTTCATTTTACGGCTCGCCTTTGGTATTCGTCAGGCAAGCAAGAAAAAACAAAACTGTAATTCCGGGAGGGAGTTAAGCCGTGGAAAAAATCTGGCTCAAGAAATATCCGAAGGGTGTCGCGCCTGAAATCAACGCCGACGCTTATACGTCGCTCGTGCAGGTACTCGAAGAGAGCTTCGTCAAGTATCGCGACCGCAAAGCCTTCATCTCGATGGACAAGGCGCTGACCTACGGCGACGTCGATACCAATTCGACGGCGCTTGGCGCTTATCTTCAGTCCCTCGGCCTGAAGAAAGGCGACCGCGTCGCCGTGATGATGCCGAACGTGTTGCAATATCCGGTCGCTATCTCCGGCATCTTGCGCGCGGGCTACACCGTCGTGAACGTGAACCCGCTCTATACGCCGCGCGAACTCGAGCATCAGCTCAACGACTCCGGCGCATCCGCGATCGTCATTCTCGAAAACTTTGCGTCCACGCTGGAAAAAGTGCTCTCGAAGACCAAGAGCGTGAAGCACGTGATCCTCGCCAATATGGGCGATATGCTCGGCTTCAAAGGCACGATCGTGAACTTCGTCGTGCGCAAGGTGAAGAAGCTGGTGCCGGCCTACAACCTGCCGACGGCCGTGCAGTTCAACGCGGCACTCTCGAAGGGCAAGGGCCTCTCGCTCACCAAGCAGCAGCTTGGGCCGCAGGATGTCGCCTTCCTGCAATATACCGGCGGCACCACCGGCGTCTCGAAGGGTGCAACGCTCACCCATCGCAACGTGATCGCGAATATCTTGCAGAACGATGCGTGGTTGCAGCCGGTGCTGGAGAAAGAACCGAAGGTCGAGCAGTTGATGATTTTGACGGCGCTGCCGCTCTATCACATCTTCGCGCTCACCGCGTGCTTCTTCCTTGGCGTGCGCGCAGGCGCGTGCTGCTTGCTGATCGCCAATCCGCGCGATCTGCCGGCGCTGATCAAGGAATTGCAGAAGTACAAGGTCACGACCTTCCCGGCGGTGAACACGCTCTACAACGCGCTGCTCAACCACCCGGACTTCGGCAAGATCGACTGGAAGATGCTGAAAGTCGCGAACGGCGGCGGCATGGCCGTGCAGAAAGCGGTCGCCGACAAGTGGCTGGCCGCAACGGGTGCTCCGATCCTCGAAGGCTACGGTCTTTCGGAGACGGCGCCTGTGCTCACCTGTAATCCGGGCGACAACACCGCGTTCAACGGCTCGATCGGCTTGCCCGTTCCTTCAACGCTGATTTCGATCCGCGACGAAGAGGGCAAGGAAGTGCCGCTCGGTGAAGTCGGCGAAATCACTGCGAAAGGCCCGCAGGTGATGGCCGGCTACTGGCAGCGCCCGGAAGAGACCGCGAAGGTGATGACCTCGGACGGCTTCTTCCGCACCGGCGACATCGGCCGCATCGATAACGACGGCTACGTCTATATCGTCGA
>LNEZ01000070.1 GCA_001464215.1 Rhizobiales bacterium Ga0077548
CTTGGCGCGAATGGGAATTCAAAGGCCGCGAGGACTTACTCGCGTTTGCGCGCAATCACCAGATCACGATCACCAAGGACAAGGAAGGCGAAGCACCCTTCTCGGTCGATGCGAACCTTTTGCACTCTTCCTCCGAAGGCAAAGTGCTGGAAGACCCGAACGTCGAAGCGCCGAACATCGTTTTCCAGCGCACCATCTCGCCGATGGAAGCACCGGATAAACCGGCGACCGTGAAGATCGGGTTCGAGCGCGGCGACGCGGTTTCCATCGACGGCAAGAAGCTCTCGCCTGCTTCGCTGCTGACCAAGCTCAACCAACTCGGCCACGACAACGGCATCGGGCGGCTCGATCTGGTCGAGAACCGTTTTGTCGGCATGAAGTCGCGGGGCGTCTATGAAACGCCGGGCGGCACGATTTTGTTAGCCGCGCATCGCGCGATCGAGAGTATCACGCTCGATCGCGGTGCCGCGCATCTCAAAGACGAAATCATGCCGCGCTACGCGGAATTGATTTACAACGGCTTCTGGTTCTCGCCGGAGCGCGAGATGCTGCAGGCGTTGATCGACAGGAGCCAGGAGCACGTCGAAGGCGAAGTCACGTTGAAGCTATATAAGGGCAACGTGATCACCGTCGGCCGCACCTCGCCGAAGTCGCTTTATTCTTCGACGCTCGTCACTTTTGAAGACGACAAGGGCGCTTACGACCAGAAGGACGCCGAAGGCTTCATCAAGCTGAACGCGCTGCGGCTCCGCACGTTAGCCAGCCGTAACCGTAAGAAATAGATGACCGCCCGCAAGATCATCGGAATCCTCGTCGCGCTGATCGGCATTCTCATCGGCGCGATCCTGAGCGGCACGATGTTGCTTATCCTGTTGGCCTATTGGGGGGCGCCGGAAAATCCGGGCAGCGAAGGCAATATCGTTCTCGGCTTGAGCGCCGCAATCGGCGCGCTGATCGGCTTCGGCATCTATAAGCTCGGCCGCAAAATCGCGGGCTGATTGCGGAGCGCCTAAACCGCCCTATCTTAGGCGAAGCCCATAGAGGATTTCGCCATGCTCTGGTCGCTGACCGTCGCCCGTGTTGCCGGCACCGCAGTCCGCATCCACGTCACTTTTCTTCTGTTCCTCGTCTGGATCTGGTTCGCCTATTACCGCGAGGGCGGGGCACAGGCCGCAACCGAAGGCGTGATCTTCATCTCGCTCTTATTCTTCTGCGTTTTGCTCCACGAATTTGGCCATGTCTTCGCCGCACGCTATTTCGGCGTGAAGACGCCGGATATCACGCTGTGGCCTTTCGGCGGCATCGCCTCGCTGGAGCGGATTCCGGAAAAGCCTTATCAGGAATTCGTCGTCGCAATCGCAGGCCCCTTAGTGAATGTCGCGATTGCCGGCTCGCTGATCATTTATATCGGCGCAACGACGATGGACCTGCAGACGCTTGCGAAAATCGAAGACCCGAAGACTTCGATGATCGTGAAGCTCGCCGGCGCGAATATCTTCCTCGTGCTGTTCAATCTCATTCCCGCGTTTCCGATGGATGGCGGCCGCGTGCTGCGCGCGTTGCTCGCTACACGCTTTTCTTTCGGACGCGCGACTGAAATTGCCGCCATGGTCGGTCAGGGCTTCGCGGTTCTGTTCGGAATCTTAGGCATCTTCACGAACCCGATGCTGATCGTAATCGCAGTCTTCGTGTTTCTCGCGGCCTCTGCCGAAGCGGGCCACGCGCAACTGCGCGATGTCTCTCGCGGCGCGCTCGTGTCGGATGCGATGATCACGCAGTTTCGCACATTGAATACACAATCCACCGTTGATGAAGCGACCAATGCGCTGATCCAGACCACGCAGAAGGATTTCCCCATCATCGACGGCGCGGGGAAACTGCGCGGCGTACTCACCCGCGACGCCATGATCAGGGCGTTGAAAGAGAAAGGCCCGATGTGCCCGGTGCTGGAAGCGACCGAGGGCGAGGTTCCCACCGTCTCCGCCCGCGCCACGCTGGAAAGCGCGATCAAGCTCCTGCAGGAAAGCCGCGCTCCCGCGATCGGCGCGACCGACTCCTCGGACCGTCTTATTGGCCTTCTGACCGCCGAAAATCTCGGTGAGATGATGATGGTTCGTGCTGCGAGACCAAAGGATTACGAGGGCCCGTGGCGTAGGCGTCTGGGTTAACCAGTACGCGGTTGCCAAGGGGCTATTGGCCCCTATATACGGGCGCGAATCCGCGGGCCTTTGGCCCGCGACGTATTTTCCGGACCTTAAAATTATGCAGCTTCGTAACATCGCGATCATCGCGCACGTTGACCATGGCAAAACGACCTTGGTCGATCGCCTCCTGCAACAGGCAGGCACCTTCCGCTCGAACGAGAAAGTCGCCGAGCGCGCGATGGATTCCAACGACCTCGAGCGCGAACGCGGCATTACGATTCTCGCCAAAGCCACTTCGATCCTCTGGAACGACATCCGCATCAATATCGTCGACACGCCGGGCCACGCCGATTTCGGTGGCGAGGTCGAACGCATTCTGAATATGGTCGACGGCGTGATCGTGCTGGTGGACGCCGCCGAAGGCCCGCTGCCACAGACCAAGTTCGTGGTCTCGAAGGCGCTGAAGATGGGGCTTCGCCCGATCGTCGCAATCAACAAGGTGGACCGCCCTGACGCGCGCGCAAGCATCGTCGCCTCCGAAGTGTTCGATCTTTTCGCGGCGCTCGACGCCACCGAAGAACAACTCGACTTCCCGATCCTCTACGGCTCGGCGAAAGAGGGCTGGATGGCGACTTCGCTCGAAGGCCCAAAGGATTCGATGACGCCGTTGTTCGATCTGGTCGTGAAGCACGTGCCGGCGCCGACCGTCGAGCCGGGCGAGTTCAAGATGCTGGCGACCATTCTGGAAGCGAACCCGTATCTCGGCCGTATTCTCACCGGCCGTATCACCGCGGGCTCGGTGAAACCGAACCAGGCCGTGAAAGTGCTTTCTCGCGACGGCAAGGTTCTCGAAAACGGCCGCATCACCAAGGTGCTCGCCTTCCGTGGGCTCGAGCGCCAGCCGGTCGATGAAGCAGTAGCGGGCGATATCGTTGCAATCGCGGGCCTCACCGAGGCAAACGTCGCCGACACCCTCTGCCACCCGGAAATTACAACACCAATCCCGGCGCAGCCGATCGATCCGCCGACGCTGGCCATGACCTTCCGCGTCAACGACTCCCCGCTCGCCGGCACCGAAGGCGACAAGGTGACGAGCCGCATGATCCGCGACCGTCTGTTTCGCGAAGCCGAAGGCAATATCGCGCTGAAGATTTCCGAAAGCTCCGGCAAAGACTCTTATGAAGTCGCAGGCCGTGGCGAATTGCAGCTCGGAATCTTAATCGAGACCATGCGCCGCGAGGGCTTCGAGTTGTCGGTCGCGCGCCCCAAGGTCGTGCTCGCTAAAAACGAAGCAAGCGGCGAGATGATGGAGCCGATCGAAGAAGTCGTGATCGACGTCGATGAAGAGCATTCCGGCATCGTCGTGCAGAAACTGTCGGAGCGCCGCGGCGACATGATGGATATGCGTCCGTCCGGCGGCAATCGCCTGCGTCTCGTGTTTCACGTGCCGACGCGCGGCTTGCTTGGCTATCAGAACGAACTCTTGACCGACACGCGCGGCACCGCCGTGCTGAACCGCATCTTCCATGAATACGCGCCGTACAAGGGCGACATTCCGGGCCGCCGCAACGGCGTGTTGATTTCGAACGAGCAAGGCGAAGCGGTCGCTTACGCGCTCTGGAATCTCGAAGATCGCGGCCCGATGATGATCGAACCGGGTTGGAAGGTGTATCGCGGCATGATCGTCGGCGAGCACACCCGCGACAACGATCTCGAAGTGAACGTGCTCAAGGGCAAGAAGCTCACCAACATCCGCACACAGTCGAAGGACGAAGCGGTGAGGCTGACCCCGCCCATTAGAATGACTCTCGAAAAAGCGCTCGCCTATATCGGCGAGGACGAACTCGTCGAGATCACGCCGAAATCGATCAGGCTCCGTAAGATTATGCTCGACCCGAACGATCGTAAGCGCGAGGAGCGCAAACGCGAGGCCGAGAACGCCGCCTGATTCATTTTGGGACAACTGCGGCCGATTGGGTGTGGCCAATCCGCCGCGCTTTACCGGATAAGTTAACCTCTCATTAACGAAACGCTTGAAACGGGGGCCTCACCCTGTTTCGATTAGGGCCATGAGTACGGTCCTGATCGAACTCCGCCGTGCGCGCACCGAAGACGCGGTAGCGCTGGCGGAAACCCATGACGAGGCCTGGACCTCCGCCTACCGGGGCATGATCCCTGGGCCGGAACTCGAGAAACTCGTGCAGCGGCGCGGACCGAGCTGGTGGGATGCGGCAATCCGGCGCGGCTCCCGCGTGATCCTGCTCAATTTCGGCGACGAGGTCGCGGGCTACGCCAACTACGGCCGCAACCGCGCAAAGAGCCTGCCCTATACCGGCGAAGTCTATGAGCTGTATCTGAAGCCCGAATATCAGGGCCTCGGTTTCGGCAGCCGGCTGTTTGCCACCGCCAAGCGCGACCTGATCCAGTCGGGGCAGTCGAGCCTCGTGGTGTGGGCGCTCTCCGACAACGAACCGGCGATGAATTTCTATCGCTCGCTCGGCGGCAAGCCGATCGCGCGGTCGACCGAGCGTTTCGGCTCCAAGGTGCTCGATAAAGTCGCCTTCGGCTGGGCGCGCTAGAGCTATACGAACTTCCTAAGGCGTCTTGCTTCGCTTTCCGTGCAGTACACATCGGATGCCGCCGCTTGGGTCGGCAACGTCACCGCTGTAGCGCGGTATGAGATGTACGTGCACATGCATGCGTGACTGGCCTGCAGCCTTTCCGATATTCACGCCAATATTGTAGCCCTCCGGCGAAAATTTCCTATCGACGATCTCTTTCGATTGGTCGAGCAACACGATGACCGACAGTTTTTCGGCATCCGTCATTTCAAAATAGCTCGCCACATGTCTCTTCGGGACGACGATGATGTGGCCCGGCGCCAAGCCGTTGCTGTCGTGGCGCGCATAAGCGTTGTCGTCCTCGGCAATCAGCTCGTTCGGGAAACACAATTCGCATTGCGCCGTCATCTCGCCTCCTAGATATCTGGAGCGGCCAGACCCGCCCGCGCCGCAGCCGCGCGCAGCGTATTCACCAGCAAGCACGCGACCGTCATGCGTCCCACGCCGCCCGGCACCGGCGTGATCCAGCCCGCCACTTTGCTTGCTTCTTCATAAGCGACATCGCCGACGAGTTTGTTTTTCCCGTCCGCGCCCGGCACACGATTGATGCCGACATCGATCACGGTTGCACCCGGCTTGATCCAGTCTGCTTTCACGAATTCCGGCTTGCCGATCGCGACAAAAAGCAAATCGGCGCGTCGGCAGACTTCTTTCAAATCTTTTGTCTTCGAATGCGCGATGGTCACCGTCGCGCTTTCCGCGATCAAGAGTTGCGCGAGTGGTTTGCCGACGATGTTCGAACGTCCGACCACGACTGCGTCTAAGCCCGCGAGCGAACCAAGCGCTTTCTTAGCCATGATGATGCAGCCCAAAGGCGTGCCGGGGACGAGCGAAGGCAACCCGGTCGATAACTTCCCGGCGTTCATCGGATGAAATCCGTCCACGTCTTTTGCCGGATCGACCGCCTCGATCACGCGCGCAGTATTGATCTGTTTGGGAAGCGGCAACTGCACGAGGATGCCATCGACCGCGTTATCCGCGTTCAGTTTTGCGATCAGCGCGAGCAGATCTTTTTCGGAAGTATTCTCGGGCAGACGATGTTCGAACGAAACCATGCCGGCTTCTTCGGTCGCCTTGCCTTTGCTTTTTACATAAGCCTGGCTCGCGGGATCGTCGCCGACCAGCACCGCCACCAGACCCGGCTTGCGTCCGAGGCTCAACGAAATCTTCACGGCTTCCGCCGCGACCTTCGCGCGGAGTTCGTCTGCGATGATCTTGCCGTCGAGAATCTTCGCACTCACGCGGAAGAACTCACCGCGTGAACAGCCAGAACACGGTCTGGCGGATGAACATCAGAATGAGAATGAGAATGACCGGCGAAATATCGAGGCCGCCGAGATTGGGCAGCACGTTCCGGATCGGGCGCAGCAGTGGTTCGGTCAATTGATAGAGCGCGCCAGAAATCGTGCGGACCACGTTGTTGTAGGGGTTCACCACATTGAAGGCGACAAGCCAGGACAAGACCGCCGATGCGATCAGCACCCAGATGTAGAGCGTGATGACGGTGTCCAGCAGCCAGAGAAACGGGTTCATTCGAGACAAGCTCCGCGCGAAATCCGGCCCTAGATAGCCGTGCCCGGGGCCGAAAGGAAGGCGCAAGAACCGGCGTAGTGAATGCGGTTCTTGACACCGTTTGGAGGCCCGCCCTAGATGCCGCCTCGCCGGACCGGGGCCGTAGCTCAGTTGGGAGAGCGCTGCAATCGCACTGCAGAGGTCAGGGGTTCAACTCCCCTCGGCTCCCCGCATCCGCGCCGATCTCCTGCTCCTCGCCTGCGCCGCAATCTGGGGCTTCGCGTTCCTGTTTCAGAAGTCGGCGATGAGCCATATCGGCCCGCTGACCTTCGTCGCGGCGCGCGGGCTGTTGGCGGCGGCCGTGCTGGCGCCGCTCGCGATCCTCGAACATCGCAATTCCAAAATCGCGGTCTCAAAGCCGTTTGTAATTACCGGCATCTTCGCAGGCTGCGCTTTCGTAATCGGTTCTTTCTTGCAGCAGGCAGGCCTGAAGACGGCGTCCGTCACCAACACGGCGTTTCTGACCGCGCTCTATGTAGTTGCGACACCGTTCATCAGTTACGCCTTCACGCGGCATATAATCTCGCCGCTGATCTGGAGCGCGGTCGGACTTTCCTACGCCGGCACTTGGTTGCTCGGCGGCGGCACGCTCGGCGGTCTCGGTGTCGGCGACTGGCTGGTCGCGGCCTGCGCGTTCTTCTGGGCGCTGCACTTGGTCATTGCGGGCTTCGCAGCACCCATGGGCCGCTCGGTATTGTTCTCGGTGATTCAGTTTTTGGTGGTCGGCATTACTGCGCTGATCGGCGCGCTTCTTTTCGAGACAATCACGCTTGAAACGCTGCGCGCGGCAGCGCCCGACATTTTATATGTCGGCGTGCTTTCGACCGCGCTTACCTTCACGATCCTGACGTTCGCATTGCGTGCGACCTCGCCGACCGAAGCCGCGATCATCGTGATGACGGAAACGCTGTTTGCCGCCTTTGGCGCGTGGCTCATTCTTAATGAGAAGTTAACGCTGGTGAGCTGGACCGGTGCGGGCGCAATTCTTCTCGCCGCCATCATCGTGCAGTTGCAGCAGGTCCGCAGCAAAGGCCGGAAGTGAGAGAGGGACGGCGGCTGGGGTCTTAGCCACCGTCCCCTTAGGTCACAATGAAGCCGGCGACGCATTACCTGATGCCGGCCGGCCTTTAGTCAGCAATGGCGCTGCCAAGTGTTTTCGCGATAAGCGCGCACAAGATGCAGTGCGCGGGACTCGTTCGATTCAATAGATTGAGAAAATTCGTCCGCGGCTCTAGCGCGGGCTTTCGCATTTTGCGGCGCTTTTCGCATTTTGCGAATTTTCACCCGGCAAATTCATCAGCCCGGTCCAGTGATCGAGGAAGCGCTCCAGCCACGCGCGCACTTTGAAGTCGTGCATATAGCGTCCGTCGAAATGCTCGGCGCGCGTTTTCGCGCCCGGAAGCTCGAGCCGGTGCGCCGCCATCGTAGTCCAGCGGCACATCATCTGGTGCGTAACTTCCGGGTGGAACTGCACGGCAAAAGCGGCGCGCCCGAAGCGGAACGCCTGATTTTCGTAGGTGTCGCTCTCGGCCAGTCTCACCGCACCCGCCGGCAAGGCAAAACCTTCGCGATGCCACTGATAGACATGGTCCGGCCATTCCAGGATGGCGCGGCCTTCCTCGGTAGCGCGCAGCGGGTAATAGCCGATCTCGGTCAGGCCCTTCTCGTGATAATCGACCTTCGCGCCGAGTTTTTTTGCGAGCATCTGCGCGCCGAGACAAATACCGAAGAACGGCTTGTCTTCTTTCAACGGCACCTCACACCAGTCGGTTTCGCGCTTGATGCCGTCATCGTTGTCGTTCGCCGACATCGGCCCGCCGAAGATGATCGCCCCGACATGGTCTTCCATCGTGGCAGGCAGCGCCTCGCCGAGGCAGGGCTTGCGAATGTCGAGTGTGAAACCGCGCTCGACGAGCAATCGCCCGACCCGTCCGGGGGTCGAGCGTTCCTGATGCAGGATGGTCAGAATCTTTTTCGTCATCGTCGCCACGCGCGATCTAATCGGTCGCACGGAACGCGATACCGTTCAACAGACAGCGCGGCATGGCAGGTCAACGCGAAAGTCTGGAGGCGATCCATAACAGGAGTGCCTTCGGTGTCAGCGGCGCAAACATCGTCGTGATTTCATTCAATACGCCGGGCACCACGACCCGCTGCCCGCGCTG
The DNA here is from genome assembly GCA_001464215.1 of Rhizobiales bacterium Ga0077548. GTDB lineage: Bacteria > Pseudomonadota > Alphaproteobacteria > Rhizobiales > Xanthobacteraceae. The sequence continues at coordinate 8,503 of LNEZ01000070.1, forward strand.
AAAACGATCCCAGCCTTTGGATGCGACGAACTCTGCGGACGTCATCGACAGCTTCATCAGCCGCAAGCTTCCGCCTTTATTCGCGCGTGCCGCGAAACCGGTCGGCACCGGACCGGGACAAAGACAGGTCACCCGCGCGCGACCTTTGAGTTCGAACCAGATCGCTTCTGAGAACGAGAGCACATAGGCTTTGCTCGCGTAATAGATCGCCATGTTCGGGCCGGGCTGAAACGCAGCGGTGGAGGCGACATTCATCACGCCGCCTTTGTTTTCAATAATCTCCGGCAGGAAGCGCAATGTGAGATCGGTCAACGCACGCATATTGAGATCGACCATGCCGACCTGATCGGCGCGGTCCAGCTTCTCGATCGGTCCGGTCAGGCCGTAGCCTGCGTTATTCACGAGCTCGAACACTTTCAGATTTTTTTCTTTCAGCGCGCTCGCGAGCGCCTCGCCGGATGTTGGATCCCCAAGATCGAGCGCGACGATTTCCGGGGTGGGCGCACCAAGCGCCGTAATTTTATCCGCGACCGCCTTCATCTTGTCGGCGGAGCGCGCGACCAGAACGAGCTTCCGCCCGGCCTTTGCCGCGCAGTAAGCGATCTCTTCGCCAATGCCGCCGGAGGCGCCGGTAATCACCGTGACGTTGCTCATCCGCGATCTCCGATGGTCGCGCGTATGCGCCGTCTGATCTCGGTCCGGTCCTGAGACGAAACGTGAAGAAGCTCGGAAGCGCGCCAGACGATGTTGTCTTCGAACTCCGAGAGCTTGCCGTCGGCATAGCCGATCAGAAACAGCACTTCGACCAGCTTCTTCTTGCCTTCGTCGTCCAACGCGCGGTTGATCATGCTGGTGAATTGATAGAGATCGACCGCCTCGCGGTCGGCTGCGACCGCGGAATCGATAAAAGCGTTGGCCTCCGCGGCATCGACATCGAAACGCTGCGTCAGCGCGTCATGCAGTACGCGGCGCTCGGTTTCGTCGAAGCTGTCGTCGGAAGCCGCGACGTGTACGAGTAGTGCCGCCGCCGACAGGCGATAATCGGTGTCGTCGAAGGGCTTCCCTTCCCCGCCACGTGAAATGCCTGAAATAAAATCCGAAATGGACTGGAGCATAGGCTGGGGAACCGGTTGGAATTGCGCAGTCTAGCAAATAGCATGAATGCCCCGCTTTGAAATCATTCGGTTCGTGCCATGGCTGCCAATCTTGCTTTGTCGGTTTTGATGACGATCCTCGTCGTCACGGTTCATCTGGCCGGAATAATTCTGTTGCTCCGGTTCCTTCGCTACAACGCGCACCACGCGATCGGCGACCGGGGCAATCTCTTGCGTCAGGGCGGGCTGATGCTTGCGGTGGTGCTTGGGATATTCCTGCTGCACACCCTCGAAATCTGGATGTATGCCTTCGCTTATCTGTCGGTAGGTGCGACCGCCAATTTTGAAGCCGCGCTTTATTTTTCCGCCACCGCCTTCAGCACGCTCGGCTTTGGCGATGTCGTTCTGGGTCCGGACTGGCGATTGTTCGGCGCGGTCGAGGGCGTCACCGGCCTCATCCTAATCGGATGGTCGAGCGCGTTTCTGCTGTCGGTCACAAGCCGCCTGCGCGTGCTCGAACACGATTGGGAAACCTACGCAGCGCGAACGCCGCCCAAGCGGGAGAAAAACAAGCGAAAGAAAAAATAGCGGGAGAGAAAAGTGGTGCCGCAAACAGGATTCGAACCTGTGACCCCGTCATTACGAATGACGTGCTCTACCAGCTGAGCTATTGCGGCGCCGGCACTTCTTAGATCGCGCCCTGATAGCGGCAGGGGCCGGTCATTTCAAGCCGAGCGGCCAAACCAGCCGCGGATCGAAGATTTCGCGGCTTTCTCGTCGTCGTCCTGCTCCGGGTCGAGCCCCGGATCGTCCGGCAGCGGCGGTTCTGCGATCACCGGCGCAATCGCTGGAAGCTTGGTCACGGCGCGGGGCCGTGCATCTTCCGGCACCAGGAGAATATCTTGCGAGGGCTTTGCCGCGACCGAAGGCGGCACCACGACCGGCGCAGGCGCAGGCGCGGGCTTCACAAAACCCTGTTCGACAACGTGCTCGAGAATGGGTCCGGCTGGTGCGACCGGCGGTTCTTTCCACTCGAAAGCGTCGAGCCGTCCGGTGACGGGCGAGGCCGGCAACCAGCGCTCGGAAACGAAACCGTCCGCGACCCAGGCGAGATCGCGCTTTGCGCGAACCGCGCGCGAGGTCCATTCCCGCGCCTTGCCGTGATCGCCGTGCTCGACCGCCTCTACCTCCGCCATCATCAGGCACATGGCTTGCGTGGGAGTTGCCGCGAACGGCAGCAATGCTTCACGCGCTGAGACAAAATCCTGTGCGTCGATCGCGGCACGCGCAATCGCCAATGCTGCTTCCGGATGCTCGGAGTTTTTCCGCGCCAGCGACTTGATGCGCGTAAGGCGCTCTTTCGCGGAATCCTGCAAGCGCAGTGCGCCGTAAGATTCCGCAAGCTCCGGATGCGGCGCAATCGCCCACGCTTTTTCGATCACCCGCTGCGCACGGCGGAGCGAGCCGTCGCGCGCTTCCAGCCTTCCTGCGAGCGCTGCGGCTGGCGCGAGCGACGGAGCAAGCTTTGCGGCTTCCCGCGCAAGTACTAGCGATTTCGGAGGGTCGTTGTGTTCAATCGTAAGACCCTGTGCCGTGAGCAACACCGCGCGGCGGCGCTTGGCCAACGACTTGTCGATCGTTCCCGCTTTTCTTTCCCGCTCGATGGTTGCGAGCGCTTCGTCCCACTCGCCGCGAATACTCTGGAATTCGAGCAGTGCTTCGGATGCCCAGAAAATATTAGCGTCCGATTTGGAGGCTTCTTCCGCCGCATCGCGCGCGGCCGGATAGTCGTCGCGGCGGCGCGCTTCCAGATAAAGCCCGCGCAAGCCCAATAGCCGCGTTTCGGGTTGCGCCAGCATTGAGCGGAATTCTGCTTCCGCGCGCGGTGCATCGCCATCGAGTTGCGCCGCTTGGGCTGCGAGCAGCATCGCGAGCGGTTCTTGCCCTAGAATTTTCTGCGCTTCGTTCGCAGAATTGCGCGCGAGCTGTAGATTACCGGCGCCCACTGCGATCATGCCGCGCGAAAGCGCCCGCCAGCCGCGTTCCTCGCGGCGCGCTCTAAGAAAGAGCGAAAGATTGCCGGGCGCCATCACGAAAAAGCGAAACACCGACCAGGCCAGAATGGTTGCGACGAGCAACGCCATCAGCGCGACCAGCGCAAACGTAACGCTCGTCGAGATGCGCCAGCCTTGCCAGACGAGCACGATCTCGCCCGGCCGCTCGACGATCCACATCGCGCCCAATGCAAGCGCGGTCACCGCAAGCAGAAAGAAAACGATGCGGATCACTGTTTCGGACGCTCCGCGGAAATCGCAGCCAGCGCTGCGTTGAGAAGAGTCTTGATCGAGGCATCCGCGTCGCGTTTGCGTTCGGCTGCCTCGAACCAGTCTTTCGCGACTTCTCGCGAGGAAGCCGGCAGCGCTTTTGATTCTTCGAGCGCACCAGCAAGATCACCGCGCGAAAGTTTCGTCTCCATGCGCGCGACCACCGCGCCCGCATCCGAACCTAGCGGTTCGCCGACTGGGCGCATCTCGACGAGTTTGCCCGCGTTGTTCCAGAGCCGTGTGAAGACGCCGCTGTCAGGCGATGACGGCGGCGCGCTTGCGAGTTTTGCAGCCAGCGGTTCGAAGCGCTTGGCGAGGGCCGCAACCGTCGGCAATCCGCTGCCAGCGAATTTATCGAGCGATGCAAGGCTCGCTGCGCGGTCCTTCAGAATCCCACGCACCGCATTCAGCTCGCCCGCGAACGGCGCACCTGACGCGATTGCATCGCGCAGCGCGCCGAGTGCCACGATTTCCGCAGGCTGCGCTTCGTTCTTCGGCTCTGGCTTCGGCTCGGCCTTCGGCGCCACCGCGAGCGCGCCGACCCTTTCCTCGATCTGCGCGAGACGGCGATTGACCGCCGCGATTTCGGCTGCGGTCGGCGCGTTTGCTTGCGCTTCGACGAGTTTCTTTACTTCGGCAAGTTCTCCGCGCAGTTCGCCGGTCGCGGTTTCGAGTTTCGTGCTGCGCTCGGTGAGCGGCACAAGATCAATGGCGGGCAGCGTTTTCGTTTCCTGTTGCGTGAGTCGTGAGGAAAGTTGTGCAATCGAATTGTTGAGCGCGGAGGTGTCCGCTGTCTGCGGCGACCCTGAGGAAAACAGCCACGCGCCGCACAACCCGGCCACGACGCCACAAACAGCAGCGACCGCGATTGCCGGAAGCGACGCGCGCCAGTCAATTTTTTTCAGGTCTGTCTGCATCGGCTTGGAACCGCTTTCCGGCTTCGCCGCAGTCTCCGGCGACGGCGGCGTCACGTCTTTCGCTTCGGCGTCGATCACCGGCGGCTTTCGCTTTGGCCGCGGGTTCGGCCCGCTTTCCTGCTCGTGATCGGAGTCGCTGGTCATATTCTAGTTTCCTCGCCAGCCCGCGTCTTGTCCAACCTCACGGACCCAGCAATTCGAACAGTACCGTTTCTTCAGGTGCCGCCGCGATTTCGGCGTGCACGCCGAACAATTTAAAGGGGGCCGCCACGGCGGAAGAAAGACACAGATGCCGTGTCTTTCTTATGTCGTCGCCGATGCCGGCGGCATCTGCGAGCCGCACGAAGGCGGCGGCACTCCGCTCCGAATAATGCAGCACGGCATCGATTCGCGCCTCGCGAAAAGCAGCCGCCGTTTCGGATTTCAGCCGCGCAGCTACGCGCGCACGATAAATAATTCTCGTTTCGGCCTTGAACCCGCTTCGCGTAAGCCGGCCTGTAAGATCGCCGGCAAGGTCTTCACCCGCGAGATGCAGCACGCGCGCACCTTGAGGCAATTCCGCAGCCATCCATTCGCCTAGCGCGTTTACGTCTCCGGCGCCCACGCCGACATTCTTAAATCCCGCTTCACGCGCGACTTCTGCCGTTCGCGTACCGACGGCAAAGACCGGAATGTTTTTCAGCGCCTCGACTGCGGCGGCAATGCGAACCGCATTCCCGCTCGTAAAAGCGATGGCCACATAATCTCCGGTGGCATCGAACGGCAGCGGCTCGATTTCGATTACCGGATCGATCAGCGTGCGGTGCCCGAGCGACAAAAGCTTCTCCGCACTGCGTGCCGCGTCTCGGCTTGGGCGGGTGAGGAGCACGCGCATTCTGTACTACCCCGAAAGTGCGCCGGCCGGCGCACGCGTGAGGAGCCAGTCGCCGGCCTCTTTGCCGATCTTCTCGGCATTGCGCACGTTGCCTTCGTGCGAAACGCCTGCGAACTTCTTGCCGTCCTGCGTGATAACGAGGCCCACGAATTTCAGACGCCCACGTTCGATCTTCGCATGACCGGCAATCGGCGCACGGCAGGAGCCGTCGAGCGCGAGAAGAAACGCGCGTTCGGCGATCAGGGCCGCGAAACTATCGAGATGATTGATCTCCGCGAGTAACGGTAAAATCTTTCCGTCGTTTTCTCTCGCTTCGATCGCGATGATGCCTTGCGCGACCGCGGGCGGATATTTCATCGGATCGAGCACTTCAGTCGCGTGCGCGGTTAAACCGAGCCGCTGCAAGCCCGCGTAAGCGAGAATGGTTGCGTCACACTCTCCCGCTTTCATCTTGTCCATGCGGGTCTGCACATTGCCGCGCAGTAGCGAGATTTGCAGATCGGGACGAATGCGAAGCGCAAGCGCTTGTCTGCGCACCGAGGCGGTGCCGAGTTTTGCGCCTTGCGATAACGCTTCGAGTGAGGCCGCGTGCGTGCTCAAGAATGCATCACGCGGATCGGCGCGCGGGAGCGTCGCCGCGATCGCGAGTCCCTTCGGCAAAACGGTCTGCACGTCTTTTGCCGAATGAACCGCGAGATCGACGCGGCCTGATAATAGCGCCTCGTCGATTTCCTTCGTGAAGATGCCCTTGCCGCCGGCCTGCTCGAACGAACCCTCGCGGCGGATGTCACCGGTAGTCTTCATCGCGACGATTTCGATGTCGGCTAGATCGAGCCGATGCGCTTTTGCAAGTGCCCCGCGCACCATCTCAGCCTGCCTGAGTGCCAGCGGGCTGCCGCGCGTTCCGATCCGGATTCGTTTCATGGCAGCGGGATAGCACTATGGGCGGCCTCACGAAATCCTGCTATTTGCGGCCTCATGCTCGTGCTTGGCATCGAAACCACCTGTGACGAAACCGCAGCCAGCGTGGTCCACCGCGGCGCGGACGGCGTCGGCGATATCCGCTCGAACGTGGTCTATTCGCAGATCGCCGAGCACAAGGAATTCGGCGGGGTGGTGCCGGAAATCGCGGCCCGCGCCCATGTCGAAGTGCTGGATCAGGTGATCTCGAAAGCGCTGATCGACGCACAGGTACGCCTCTCGGATTGCGAAGCGATTGCGGCTGCTGCCGGCCCCGGCCTGATCGGCGGCGTGATCGTGGGGCTTACCGAAGCCAAGGCGATTGCGCTGGCCGCCAAGAAAAAATTCGTCGCCGTCAATCATCTCGAAGCGCACGCGCTCTCCGTGCGGCTGATCGGCCGTGTCGATTTTCCTTATCTCCTGCTGCTCGCTTCCGGCGGCCATACGCAGCTTGTGCTGGTCGAGGACATAGGGCGATACAGAAAAATCGGCGGCACGGTCGATGACGCAATCGGCGAAGCCTTCGACAAGGCCGGCAAGATGCTGGGCCTCGGTTATCCGGGCGGGCCCGCGGTCGAGCAACGCGCGCTCGAAGGCGATCCACAGCGCTTCGACCTGCCGCGCCCGATGTTCGGCCGCGCCGAGCCGGATTTTTCGCTCTCGGGTTTAAAGACCGCGCTCCGCATCGAAGCCGAAGCTATCGCGCCACTCTCCGAACAGGATGTCAGCGATCTCTGCGCGAGTTTTCAGGCGGCCGTCATCGACGTGATCGCCGACCGCACGCGCGTGGCGCTGCGCAAACTTCGCGACACGGTTTACAAACCCACCGCCTTTGTTGTGGCAGGCGGCGTCGCCGCCAATCAGGCAATCCGTCTGATGCTGGAAAGCGAAACCGCGCGGCTCGACACGCCGCTGATCGTGCCGCCGCAAGCGCTCTGCACCGACAACGGCGCAATGATCGCATGGGCCGCAGCCGAGCGCCTTGCGCGCGGCATGGAAGACAAGCTCGATTTCGCGCCGCGTCCGCGCTGGCCGCTCGCCGAAGAGAAACTAAACGCATGAAGCGGATCGGCGTGATCGGCGCAGGCGCATGGGGCACCGCGCTTGCTAACGCAGCGGCCAAGGCAGGACGCGATGTCGTGCTGCACGGCCGCGATCCGGCGCTGATCGCCGCAATCACAAAAGCCGGTAGCAACGAAAAGTATCTTCCCGGCATCCGGCTCGACGAGAAAGTTAAACCCACCACGGATCTAGCGAGCGTTGCCGACGCCGACGCTATTTTGTTGGTTACGCCGACGCAGTCGTTACGCGAGACCGCAACGCTGCTCGCATCCTTTTTGCGTCCCGGTACACCTGTGATTGCCTGCTCGAAAGGAATCGAGATCGGCTCGAAGAAATTCGTAACCCAAGTTATCGAGGAAGTGCTGCCGGAAGCGCGCGCCGCGATCCTTTCCGGTCCGGGCTTCGCGGAAGATGTCGCTGCCGGATTGCCGACGGCGGTGACACTCGCGGCACACGACGAGGCGGTCGCCTTGGAGCTTGCGGGCGCGCTGAGTTCCCAGACCTTCCGGCTTTATCACTCGAATGACGTGCGCGGCGTCGAGATCGGGGGTGCCGCGAAGAACGTGCTCGCGATTGCCGCCGGTATCGTCGCTGGAAGAAAACTCGGCGCAAGCGCGCAGGCAGCGCTCACCACGCGCGGATTTGCCGAGCTTATGCGCTTTGCCCGTGCCTATGACGCAAAACCGGAAACGCTTACCGGTCTTTCCGGGCTTGGCGATCTGATTTTGACCTGCTCGTCACCGCAGTCGCGCAACTTTGCCTTCGGGGTTTCGCTCGGCGGCTCGAGTTCCGTTGACGTGCGCGGAAAGAAGCTGACAGAGGGTGTTTATACGGCACCCGTGCTGGTCGAGGCTGCACGCATGAAAAAAGTGGAAATGCCCATCGCCGAAGCCGTGGCGGCGGTTCTCGCGGGTAAAGTGGCCATTGACGCAGCGATTGCCGGTCTGCTCTCGCGCCCGCTGCGTCAGGAAGATTGAGTGCCGCGCCGGCGTTAACGGCTGGCGAATTGTTTTCGGTGATGATAGACGGCCTTCGATTTGAGGACGGCCATGCATTTTGTTGCGATCTGCCTCGATAAACCGAACAGCCTCGATTTGCGGCTCGCGAATCGCGCGGCCCATCTCGATTATCTTCGTGCGCACGCCAAGACGATAAAGACGTGCGGACCGCTGCTCGCCGACGATAATGAGACCATGATCGGTTCGATGTTGGTGCTCGACGTGCCCGATCGCGCGGCCGCCGATTCCATTCTCGCGCAGGACCCCTACAAAAAAGCGAACCTGTTCTCGAAAGTGGAAGTTCGTCCCTGGCGCTGGGTGATCGGCACGCCGAGCTCGAACTAGCGCCCGATGGCGTATTGGCTGATCAAGAGCGAGCCCGATACCTGGTCGTGGGACGAGCAGGTGAAATCCGGCACGAAGGGAACGAGTTGGACCGGCGTCCGCAATCACGCCGCCAAGCTCAATCTGATGCGCATGAAAAAGGGCGACCGCTGCTTCTTCTATCATTCCAATGAAGGCAAAGAGATCGTCGGTATCGCCGAGGTAATCAAAGAGCATTACCTCGATCCGAGCGACAAGACCGGAAAATTTGTCGCCGTCGACGTGAAGGCGAAAGATCCGCTCAAGACCCCGGTCACGCTTGCGCAAGTTAAGACCGAAGCAAAACTCAAGAACATGGCACTGATTAAACTCTCGCGCTTGTCCGTGCAGCCTGTTACGGACGCCGAATGGATGACGGTCTGCAAACTGGGCGGCGTGAAAGCCTGACGCTTTCAGATGCGAAAACTTTCATCCGCGAGAACACGCGGCTTCGCCCGGTCCCGCACGTTCCGGAAATTTCACTTTACGTCGCCGACGAAGCGGTGCCGCTTTGGCAAAAGACCGAAGAAGAACTAGGGCGAATGGGCCTGCCGCCGCCGTTTTGGGCTTTTGCCTGGGCGGGCGGTCAGGCGCTCGCGCGCTACATTCTCGACAATCCCGAACTCGTGCGCGGCAAGCGCGTGCTCGATATTGCCAGCGGCTCCGGTTTGGTTGCGATTGCCGCCGCCAAAGCGGGTGCCGCGGAAGTAATCGCAAACGACATCGATGAATTCGCCGCTGCCGCGATTGCGCTCAATGCGAATGCAAATTCGGTTTCGATAAAATGGGAAACCTTCGACCGGCTTGGCGACGACGCTTCGCCTGAACCGTTCGGCGTCGTGCTAGCAGGCGACATCTTTTATGAACGCAACACCGCCGCTCGCGCATTTTCTTTTTTGCAGCGCGTGCAAACGCAAGGCGCGTGCGTGCTGGTCGGCGATCCGGGCCGCGCTTATCTGCCGAAAGAGAAAATGACCATGCGCGCAGAATACGAAGTTCCGGTAACCCGCGAGCTCGAAGACGCGGAGATCAAGCGCACCAAGGTATGGGCGCTCGGCGGCTGAAGGAGTAAGCTTCTCTTCTATTGAAGGAGAACGTCCATGGTCTTCGGTGGCATCAATGTTCTTGCGGTAATCGTGGCTGCACTCGCGGGCTTCGGCTTCGGCGCGGTTTATTATATGAGCATCGCCAAGCCCTGGATGCGCGCGCAAGGCTGGAGCGCTGAAGAACAGGCGGCGAAAGCGAAAGCCGGGATGGGCGCGAGCAAAGCGCCCTTTATCATTGCGATTGCCGCAAACCTTGTGATGGCGTGGATTTTGGCAGGCCTGATCGGCCATCTTGGGCCTGGCCAGATCACGATCCGCAACGGGATCATTTCCGGCGCCTTCTGCTGGTTCGGCTTCGTCATCACGACCCAATCCGTGAACTACGCATTTGGCGGACGAAAACCCTCGCTCACCGTGATCGACGGCGGCCACTGGCTCGGCGTTTTGTTGCTTATGGGCGCGGTTATTGGGGCTTTCGGCAGTTAACCCGAGGCGGCCCTAACCAAAGTCGGAAGCCGCGCGCCTTGAAGCGTGCGTTCCCGCCGTCGCATAATGAGGAGAACAATGAGACGGGCACCAAGCCCGCTCGCGACGGGGTAAGGGAGAGTTCGATGTCTGACGCCAAAATGTATGCCGTTTCGCCGGAATGGAAGAAACGCGCCTGGCTCGACGAAGCCAAATACAAAGAGATGTACGCCGCCTCGATCAAAGACCCGGAGAAATTCTGGGGCGAAGAGGCGAAGAAACGTATTCACTGGTTCAAGCCCTTCACGAAAGTGAAGAACACTTCGTTCGAGGGCAACGTCTCGATCAAGTGGTTCGAGGACGGCAAGACCAACATTTCCTACAACTGCATCGACCGCCATCTCGAAAAGCGCGGCGATCAGGTCGCAATCATCTGGGAAGGCGACGAGCCGACCGAAGACAAGAAGATCACCTACAAGCAGTTGCACGCCGAAGTCTGCCGCTGGGCGAACGTCTTGAAAAAACAGGGCGCCAAGAAAGGCGACCGCATCACGATCTATATGCCGATGATTCCGGAAGCCGCTTACGCGATGCTCGCCTGTGCGCGCATCGGCGCGATCCACTCGGTCGTCTTTGGCGGCTTCTCGCCGGATTCTCTCGCGGGCCGCATTGAAGATTGCAAGTCCAACATCGTCGTGACTTCCGACGAAGGCATCCGCGGCGGTCGCAAGATTCCGCTCAAAGCCAACACGGATGCCGCCTGCGACAAGGCCGGCGGTGTCACTTCCGTGATCGTGGTCAAGCGCACCAACGCGGCGGTCGAAATGAAAGCCGGCCGCGACGTTTTCTATGATGACGTGGCGAAGACGGTTCCCTCCGATTGCCCCTGCGAGGAGATGAACGCGGAAGACCCGCTCTTTATTCTCTACACGTCAGGCTCGACCGGAAAACCGAAGGGCGTGTTGCACACCACCGGTGGCTATTCGGTGTTCACGTCGATGACGCATCAATACGTCTTCGATTACCACGACGGCGACATCTACTGGTGCACCGCCGACGTAGGCTGGGTCACGGGCCACTCCTACATCGTCTACGGCCCTCTGCAGAACGGTGCGATCACGTTGATGTTCGAGGGCGTGCCGAACTACCCGTCGATGTCGCGCTTCTGGG
>LNEZ01000071.1 GCA_001464215.1 Rhizobiales bacterium Ga0077548
GGCACCTGAGGCCATCCTATGGCCCGCAACAAAACCGATGGCGCAAATGCAAGCTCTAAACTAACATTCCAACCGGACCACTCAGTGGGGGCCGGTCAGGGGAAGTTGTGCGCCAAAGTCGGAATTACCGGCCTAACGTTTCACGATCTTCGCGGCACTGCCGTGACAAAACTGGCGCGCGCGGGCGCGACTGTTCAGGAGATCGCCAGCATCACTGGACACAGCATGAAAGACGTTTCGACGATTCTGGATCGCCATTACCTTGGTGATCGTGCCGGGCTTGCTGCAAGCGGCATCAAGAAACTCGAGCGGAAAGAAAAGCGAACGAAAACTGTAAACCAGCTGTAAACCGACGCAGTTTGTTCTTCGCCGATTGATGACCGGTTTCAGCAAACCCTTGAAATTAAAGAGAAAGCTTGGTGGGCGCACAAGGACTCGAACCTTGGACCCGGTGATTAAGAGTCACCTGCTCTACCAACTGAGCTATGCGCCCGCACCAATCGGGCCGCGAGACTATAGCCTCGCGGAGACGGGCGGGGATAGCAAAGCACCCCCGCCATGTCCAGCTTGGATTCCGTGGAAAAACCCCCGGAACCCCTATTCTGCAAAGGCTTCTTCGCGCTTCTTCCGGATCGCGGGCAGCAGCACCAGGACGAGCGCAACTGCCGCAACCGCAAGCAAGCTCGCGCTGATCGGCTCACGCACAAAGACGGTGGCATCGCCGAAGGAAAGCTGCATCGCGCGCGTGAAATACTGCTCCATCAG
>LNEZ01000072.1 GCA_001464215.1 Rhizobiales bacterium Ga0077548
CCGGGGAACAACAGGCGATACGGGATCGTCAGGAACTTAACCCACATTCCAATCAAGGGCAGGTTCAACACGAGCAACATGAAGTTGCCGATCCACATCGAGCTGACCACACCCCAGAACAATTCCGGGCGGTCCGTGACCAGCGTAGGGCCAGGCACAATGCGGTGAATGATCAGCGCGCCCAACATCAACGCCATCACCGGGTTCGACGGAATGCCGAGCGTCAGCATCGGAATAAACGATACTTGCGCGCCCGCGTTGTTCGCGGACTCCGGTCCGGCTACGCCAGCGAGTTTGCCTTTGCCGAAGTCCTGCGGCGTCTTCGAAAGACGCTTCTCGAGCGAATAGGCCGCAAAGGCGCCGAGAATTGCACCGCCGCCGGGCAGAATGCCGAGCACCGAGCCGACCGTCGTTCCGCGTAAAATCGGCGGGATCATTTCTTTCAATTCGGCTTTGGTCGGAATGAGATCGAAGAATTTCGACTTGATCGCTTCGCGCTTGGTATCGTCTTCGAGGTTGCGGATGATCTCGCCGATTCCGAAGATGCCCATGGAAAGCGCAACGAAGTCGAAGCCGTCGAAGAATTGCGGATTGTCGAACGTGAAGCGCGGTGCGCCGGATTCGCTCGGTCCCACCATCGCAATCAGAAGGCCAAGCACGATCATCGCCATTGCTTTCAGGAGCGAGCCCTGCGCAAGCACGACCGCCGCGACAAAGCCCATCACCATCAGCGAGAAGTAGTCAGCCGGCGAGAACTTCAGCGCCGCCGACGCAAGAATCGGCGCGAACCCGACGATCAGGAAGGTTGCGACCGTACCGGCGAAGAACGAACCGACGGCCGAAGTGAAAAGCGCGAGCCCCGCTTTGCCCTTCTTCGCCATCTGGTGACCGTCGATCGCGGTCACAACCGAAGATGTTTCGCCGGGCAGATTGATCAGAATGGCCGTGGTCGAGCCGCCATACTGCGCGCCGTAATAGATGCCCGAGAGCATGATGAGCGCGGAGACCGGATCGAGCTTGAAGGTAATCGGCAAGAGCAGCGCGATGGTCGCAATCGGGCCAAGACCCGGCAACACGCCGATTGCGGTGCCGAGCAGCACGCCGACAAAGCAGTAGAAAAGGTTGTCGAGGGTTACGGCTTGCGAGAAGCCAAGCGCGAGGTTCGCACCCATGCCCGAGAAGAAGTCAGCGAGAAAGCCCATCGTCGTTCTCCCCGCTTAATAACAGAAAGGAATAGATTCGCCGGCGACGCCGAGCGAGATCAGCAAGGTCCGCAGCCACGTTCCGCAAAGCGCGATCGGCAGGCCGAGGCCCCAGATAAAAATCGCCCAGGAGAAAATCGCGAGAATAGCCGCCGTCGTCACCGCGGAAACCATGCTCCATTGGCGCGTGGCGAGACAACTCACGAAGGCAGTCGCAACGATTGCGGGAATGAAGCCGAGACCCTTGATTGTCGCGCCGAAGAACACCGTCATACCCGTGATAATGATCAGTCCGCGCCAGGGAACAGGTGTCAGCGCTTCACCTTTGGTTCGCAGGCCATTCACAAGAATCGCGATCGAGAAGATAAAGAGTAGACCAAGCAGCATCAGCGGGAAGAAGCCCGGCCCCGGACGCGCAACTCTTCCGAGCGGAAGCTCAACGAGGCCTGCTGCGAACACACCGCATACGGCAAGCAGCACGATACCCGTGTAAAAATCTTTCGGATTTGAAACGCCGCCGAGACCGCCGTCGCGACGGAATACAAGGAAGGCGACCGCGAGATACGCCGCGATCAGCGGAAGCAGTAGGTACCAGCTCACTTCAATCGAGCGCAGATAGAATACAATGCCAAAAAGTGCCGCGCCGATTACCGCAGCGATCACCGCGAGAGGACTCGTCGGTTTGCTGATTGTGCTTGCCATGTTCCGCCCCCAAGAACTTTAAAAAATCGGCCGGACCCCTGAACTGCGATCCGGCCGATTAACTTGCTTAAGTCAGTGCCGATTAGTCCGCGAACTGGCCGGCAGCCTGAATGAGCGGACGCCACTTCTCGATTTCCGCTTTCAGCTTCGCCTGCAGCGCCGGTCCGTTCGCCTGGTTCTGCGGCACCGGCTCGGTACCGAGTTCAGCGAACGCCTGGATCACTTTCGGATCCTTCAGCGCCGCCTGCAGCGCCGTCGTAAGACGAGCGACGACTTCCTTCGGCGTGCCCTTCGGCGCGTAGATGCCGTGCCACACCGCAACTTCGAAGCCCGGCAGACCGGCCTGATCGAGCGGCGGAAGATCCGGGAGGCTCTTCACGCGGGTTTTCGTGGTGACGCCATAGGCCTTCACCTTTCCGCCCTTGATCTGGCCGGTGGTGTTGGTGGTCTGGTCGCACATCAGGTCGACGCGATCGCCGAGAATGTCGGTCATCGCGGGGCCAGTGCCGTTGAAGTTAATGGTATTGAACTGCTGCTTCGCAGCCGCCTGCAACAGCATACCGCAAAGATGCGAGGCCGAACCGATGCCGGCATTCGCGTAGGAAGTCTTTTCCTTGGTCTTTGCGATATATGCCAGCACGCCCTTCATGTCTTTCGCTTCGAGCCCTGGACGGCCAATCAGCGACATCGGCGCATCGGTAACCAGGCCGACATACTCGAAATCGTTGAGAACGTTGAAGGCGAGTTTGCGATAGAGCGTCGGCGCGGTCGACATACCGATGTGGTGCAGAAGAATGGTGTAGCCGTCCGGCGCCGCTTTCACGACGAGGCCCGGAGCGCGCGTGCCGCCGGCACCGGCTGCGTTTTCGACGATGACCTGCTGGCCAAGGTTCTTGCTCATCGATTCCGCGACGAGACGGCCGACCGTATCGGTCGGGCCACCGGCCGCGAACGGGATCATCATGGTGATCGAGCGCGTCGGAAAGTTCTGCGCCGAAGCGCCGGAGATGCCGAGCGCGAGAATCCCCGCGGCGGCGATTAGCCACTTACGCATTTTCGTCCTCCCAAAGGCGGGCGCTTGCTGTGGGCGCCCTTGTTTTCATTGCTCCGCCGCCTTCCGTCAGGCGGGCGGGGTAAGAAGACCATAGGCACCATCTCGCGCCCCTGCACGTCAAGCCGAAAAGCGGGGCAAGGCCGTTAACACCGCGCAACCGCAGCATTTTCTGCGCCTAACGCATTCGCCGCAAAACCCTATCCGAACCTGGATTTGACTCCCGTTTCCGGTGGGAATATTGGAGGCTGCTTTTGCGAGCGAACGTTCATTCGCTTTTACCGCAGTGCAGCCAGACGGACATTCCCGCCTCCTGCGCGAGGACCAAGGACAATGCGCCGCGCCAACGCCCAGCTTCAGATGGACCGCCGCGAAGAAATTCTCGTGGCGGCCAAGCGCTGCTTCTCCCGCAGTGGCTTCCACGGCACTTCCATGCAGGAAATCTGCGCCGAAGCGCAGATGAGCCCCGGCAGCCTCTACCGTTACTTCCCTTCCAAGGAAGCGATCATCGCCGGCATCGCCGAGCAGGACCGTGCCGACGTCGCCGAAAAATTCCAGGCGATCGTTGAAGCGCCGGATTTCTTCGCAGCACTTGCCGCCGCCGCACGCCATTACATCGTCGAAGAGTCGATGGAGGAAGTTTGCCTCCAGACCGAAGTCAAAGCGGAAAGCCGCCGCAATCCCGAGATCGCAAAGATTTATGCAACCGTCGAACAAGAAGTGAAAACCGGGATGCTGAACGTGCTACGCGCGGCCGTCGCGCGCGGCGATATTCCGAAGACGGTTGATCTCGAAATCGCGGCAACCATGCTGATGGCGCTCGTCGATGGCCTTTATTGGCGCCGCGCGGTCGATCCCGAATTCAACGCGGAAACGGTGCTGCCGACGCTTCTTTCGGTGACCCATTTCCTGCTGACCGAGCCCGACAAACATATTGCAAAGAATGAAATGGCCGCTCGTCCGGCCGCCAGGGAGTAAGCCATGCACGGCAATTTCGAGCGCACGAAGAAAAAGCTGAACGTTGCGATGAAGGAAGTGAAGCAAGGTTTCACGACCATCGGCGAAGCGGCACAGCCGGTACGCAACCGCATCGAAGCGCTCTATGAAAAGAGCCCGCTGAAAGGCTCGAAGCTGCTCGCGTTGGCGCTGGTAGTGCTCGCGGTGTTCTGGATCGGCTCCGGTATTCTCATCCCGCATCACGAGGCGCCGGCGGCAACCGTCGCACAGCAAGCCGAGCAGAAATTCCGCGTGGCAGTCAGCACCGTCAACGCGCAGGAATATCAGCCGAGGCTCGTGCTTTCCGGCCGCACCGAGGCCGACAAGAAAGTATCCGTTGTCGCGCGCACGCAGGCGATTGTCACCGAACTTCGCGTGAAGCGCGGCGACCGCGTAAAGGCGGGCGATGTGCTCGCCGTCCTCACCGACGACGGCCGCAATGCCCAGCTTCAGCAGGCCCGTGCGCTCGTGCTGCAACGTAAGGCGGAATTCGAGGCTCGCACGCAGTTGATCGAGAAAGGCAACCTGCCGAAACTCGACGCGAACAACATCTCCTCGCAACTGCGTGCTGCCGAAGCGGCGCTCGCACAGGCCGAAGCCGAGATCGAACGTATTCGCATCGTCGCGCCGTGGGACGGCGTCGTCGATCAGGTTTCGGCCGAACAGGGTCAATTCCTGATGATGATGCCCTCGATGGGCGCCGGCAGCGGGCCCAACGAAATCGCGAAGATGATCTCGCTCGATCCGATCATCGCGATCGTCGAAGTATCAGAGAAGAAACTCAGCGGCGTTCGCTTGGGCGAGGAAGCCGAACTTCGTCTCGTCTCCGGCGAAATCGTAAAGGGCAAGGTGCGCTACATCTCGAAGAGCGCGGCCGCCACCACCCGCACCTATCGCGTCGACATTGAAGCCGCGAACCCGGACAACAAAATCCCCGACGGCATCACCACCGAAGTCGCGATCCTGATGGCGAAGGTGCAGGCAACCAAGGTGCCGCGCTCGGCCCTCACCTTCTCCGCGCAAGGCAAGCTCGGCATCCGCGCGGTCAACGGCGAGAACAAGGTCGTCTTCATTCCGATTGAACTCATCGACGACGAACAGCAGTCGATGTGGGTCAAGGGCATTCCGGACGGCACACGGGTCATCGTGCAGGGCCAGGATTTTGTCCGCGAGGATCAAGTCGTCGAAGCCGTGACCGCCGAACAGCTGAACGCAAAGCGCTAAGGAAACTTCGCGATGAACCCTGTCGATTTTGCGATTACGCGCGCACGGCTCACGATTGCGACGCTGATCTTCCTGTTGCTTGCAGGCACTGTCGCTTACGTCCGGATCGCAAAGGAGTCCGAGCCGGACGTCCGCATTCCGATCGTCTATGTGCAGCTTTCCCAGCGCGGCATCAGCCCGGAAGATTCCGAACGTCTGCTTTTGCGCCCGGTCGAGACCAAGCTGAAATCCGTCGGCAACGTGAAGGAAATGCGGAGCCAGGCCTTCGAGAACGGCGGCTTTGTGCTGCTCGAATTCCAGGCCGGTTTCGATTCCAAATCCGCGCTCGCGGATGTGCGCGCGAAGGTCGATGAAGCCAAGCGCGATATGCCGACAGACATGGACGAGCCGCTGGTGCAGGAGGTAAATCTCTCGCTCTATCCGGTGATCGTCGTGGCGCTATCAGGCGATGTGCCGGAGCGGACACTGCTGCGGATCGCCCGCACCGCGAAGAATGCGATCGAGCAGGCGCCGGGCGTGCTTTCCGCCGAGTTGCGCGGCTCGCGCGACGAAGTGGTCGAAATCATCGCGAACCCTTCGCTGATGAAGAGCTACAACGTCTCGCTCGATCAACTGCTTCAGGTGACAAGAGCTTCGAACTCGCTGGTCGCAGCCGGCGCACTCGAAGGCGAAACCGGCCGTTTCGCGGTCAAAGTACCTTCGCTGATCGAACGTCCGGAGGATGTGCTGCGCATTCCAGTTGCAGCGACATCAGGCGCGAGCATCACGCTCGGCGACATCGCCGAGGTTCGCCCGACGTTTAAGGACGCGCTCACGATCACCCGCGTCAACGGCCTTCCGGCCATGACGATCGAAGTCTCGAAGCGAACTGGCGAGAACCTGATCAACACCGTCGACGGCGTGAAGAAGGTCGTCGAACAGTTGCAGAAAACCTGGCCGGAAGCGGTCAAGGTTTCTTTCACGCAGGATAAATCGAAGACCATCCGCATCATGCTGCATGACCTGCAGAACGCGGTTGCGACCGCGGTGCTGCTTGTCACGGTTATTATTCTCTTTGCGCTCGGCCTGCGCGCGTCCTTCTTCATCGGCATCGCGATCCCGGCATCCTTCCTCACCGGCGTGCTTGGCCTCTATCTCGCCGGGCTCACGATCAACATTGTCGTGCTGTTCTCGCTGATCCTGGCGGTCGGTATGCTCGTGGACGATGCGATCATCGTCTCCGAGTTCGCGGAGCGGCGTATGTCGGAAGGCATGGACCCGCGCACCGCCTATTCGCTCGCCGCAAAGCGTATGGCCGCGCCCGTGATTTCGGCGACGTTCACGCGCATCGCCGCCTTCTCGCCATTGCTGTTCTGGCCCGGCGTCGTCGGCGAATTCATGAAGTATATGCCGATCACTTTGATCGCGACCTTGTTCGCGTCGATGGTGGTGGCGCTGATCTTCACGCCAACCTTGGGCGCACTGTTCGGGCGCGCGGCACCCGTGCCGCATGACGACCGCGTCTCCGATTCAGGCCCTTATATGGGGCTCGTGAAGCGTGCGATCGGCAGTCCCGGCACCACGATCCTGATCGTGCTTGCGGTCTTGGTCGCCATTCAACAGGCTTATGGCCGCTTCGGCCGCGGCGTCGAATTCTTCCCCGATGTCGAACCGGACTTCGGACAGGTCGTGATCCATGCCCGCGGCAATCTTTCGGTCGACGAGAAAGACCGGATGATGCGGCAGGTCGAAGCCCGCGTCCTGAAATTCCCCGGCCTTTCGACGGTCTATGCCCGCATCGGCGAACAGCCGCGCGGATTGGACGAGCTTTCGGAAGATACCGTCGGCGTCATGCAGTTCGAATTCGCGGACTGGAAGACGCGGCCGACCGCGCGCATCATCATGAACCAGATGCGGGAAGCGACCAAAGACATTCCCGGCATCATGATCGAGGTAACGGCGCCGCGCGCAGGCCCGCCGACCGGCAAGCCCGTGCAGGTGCAGCTCTCCTCTTTAAATCCGGACCTGCTGCCCGCGGCAGCCGCCAAGGTTTCGGCGGTCCTGGCCAAGCATCCGCTGATCCGCGACCTGGATGATGGCCAGCAACTTCCCGGCATCGACTGGACGATTCAGGTCAACAAGGCAGTCGCTGCGCAATTCGGCGCAAGTGCCGCGACCGTCGGCAGCGCGGTGCAGCTTGTCACCAACGGCCTGAAGATCACCGACTATCGTCCTGCAGAATCCGACAAGCCGGTCGATATCATCGTGCGTTTTCCGCATGAACTTCGCTCGCTCGGCCAGATCGACGAATTGCGCGCGCAAACTACGGTCGGCCACATCCCGCTCGGAAACTTCATCGAGCGCGTACCGGCGAAGAAGGTCGGCAACATCAAGCGCGTCAACAGCAACCGCATCATCACGGTGCAGTCGAATGTCGCTGCCGGCGCGCAGAGTTCGGTCGTGCAGCAGGAGATTGCTGCCGAGATTTCCAAGCTCGACCTCGGTCAGGGCGTATTGTGGAAGTTGAAGGGCGAAGACGAAGAGCGCGAAAAAGCCGGCGCCTTCCTAGTTACCGCCTTCATGACCGCGATCTTCATGATCTTCACGATTCTGCTCGCGCAGTTCAACAAGATCACTTCGGTCTTCGTCGTGCTGACCGCGGTCGTGCTCTCCACCTTCGGCGTCATGCTCGGCTTCATGATCATGGGCCAGCCTTTCGGCGTCGTCATGGGCGGCATCGGCGTGATCGCGAACGCAGGCGTGATCGTGAACAACAATATCGTACTGATCGACACCTACGACCGATTGCGGGCCGAAGGTATGGCAGCCTATGAGGCGATCCTGCTCACCTGCCGCGAGCGCGCCCGCCCTGTCGTGCTCACCGCGGTCGCCGCCATCCTTGGCGTCTTGCCGATCGCGTTTGCGGTGAATGTCGATTTCATCCAGCGCGAACTCGCAATCGGCGCGCCGGCAACGCAATGGTGGATCAATCTCTCGACCGCCATCGTTTTTGGTCTTGGCTTTGCGACCATCCTCACACTGGTCGTGACGCCCGCGATGCTGATGGGCATCGAGCAGATGGCACAGTGGCGCAAACGCACCTTCGGCAAAAAAACGCCGAAGCCGAAAAAGGGCGACACCAAGCTGGTGCCAGCCGAATAAAAAAACGGGCTGCCAACAGCAGCCCGTTTTTCCTTCTTGCCAAAAACTTTTATCCCGCGGCGGTCTGCGGGTTTACCGACTGCCGCTTCTGCGACAGCTTGTTCAAGGCGTTGATGTAAGCCTTGGCGGACGCGACCAACGTATCGGCATCGGCACCGCGCGCTGACACTTCCTTGCCGCCCTCCTCCAGACGAACCGAGACTTCCGCCTGCGCGTCGGTGCCTTCGGTGACCGCGTGAACCTGATAGAGCATCAGCTTCGCCGTATGTGGCACCAGCGACTTGATCGCATTGAAGATCGCATCGACCGGGCCGTTACCGGTGGCTTCCTCGGTAAAATGCTTGCCTTCGATGTCGAGCTTCATGGTCGCGCGCTGCGGGCCTTGCGTACCGGCGACGACAGAGAGCGACACGAGCTTGATGCGGTCATGCGCCTGCGCGATTTCGTCATCGACCAGCGCAACGATGTCCTCGTCGTAAACGTGCTTCTTCTTGTCAGCGAGCGCCTTGAAGCGGTTGAAAGCATCGTTCAGCGAATTGTCGCCGAGTTCGTAGCCCAGTTCTTTGAGCTTTTCGCGGAAGGCATGGCGGCCCGAATGCTTGCCCATGACGAGCGAAGTCTTCGACACGCCGACGTCTTCGGGGCGCATGATCTCGTAGGTCTGCGTATGCTTGAGCATACCGTCCTGATGGATGCCGCTCTCATGCGCGAACGCGTTCCGGCCGACGATGGCCGGTGTGATGAACTTGACGCTGATGTCATCTTCGCTCAGGTTATCTCGCGTCGATGTTGTTCCAGTACGGATAGAAATCGCTGCGCGTGCGCAACGCCATCACGATTTCTTCGAGCGAAGCATTGCCTGCGCGCTCGCCGATGCCGTTGATGGTGCATTCGATCTGCCGCGCACCGCCTTCGACACCGGAGATCGAATTCGCGACCGCCATGCCGAGATCGTCATGGCAATGCACCGAGAAGCGCGCCTTGTCCGAATTCGGCACGCGTTCGCGCACGGTCTTGAAGAGCTGCGCATATTCGGCAGGCGTCGTGTAGCCGACAGTATCGGGAATGTTGATCGTGGTCGCACCGGCCTTGATCGCGGCCTCGACGCACTTGCAGAGAAAGTCGATTTCCGTGCGCGTGCCGTCTTCCGCCGACCATTCGACGTCCTCGACATGATTGCGGGCGCGCGTTACCTGCGCGATCACCATCTCGAACACTTCGTGCGGCTCTTTTTGAAGTTTGTACTTCATGTGAACCGGCGACGTGGACAGGAACGTATGAATGCGCGGGCGCTTTGCAAATTTCACGGCTTCCGCGCAACGATCGATATCGTTGAAGGCCGCGCGAGAGAGACCCGCGATGATCGAGTTCTTCGAACGCTTCGCGACTTCCGCGACGGAGTCGAAATCGCCTTGGCTAGCGATCGGGAAACCGGCCTCGATAATGTCCACGCCCATATCGTCGAGCAGTTCGGCGACCTCGATCTTTTCTTCGAAGGTCATCGACGCGCCGGGGCATTGCTCGCCGTCACGCAGCGTCGTGTCGAAGATCAGTACGCGGTCTTTTTCGCTGCCTTTGGGCGCGGAGGAATTCGGGTTGGTCATGGTTCTGTTCCTTCTAGGCTTTGCGCTGTTTCTAGCGCTCCGGGGTTTCGCTCGTCAGTTCCCCTGAGTGCCAAGGCGCGTGCGCCCAGCCGGCCTCAGGGGCGGCGAAGAAGGAGACCCAGAATAAGAGCAGTGCCCGGAATCGCTTCGATCCGGGTCGCAAGACGCGTGGTGCGGAAAGTGGTCATGGCGTCAGGCTTTGCTCTCGATTCGTCCATAAGCTTGGCGGCTTGCGGTTAGCAATCCGTAAGCGGACGGCTGGCGTTCTACCGGCCCTTCCCGGCTCCGGCAAGCTGCAACTTTACGCAAGGAAAGGGGGCAGGAAAATAGGTCAGGGCTTTTGCCGTTTGATCCAGTCCGAGACCGCCTTCACCACCTGATCGTCGATACTGATGAAGCCGTGTGCTGACTGCGCCTCGCACGGATGCCCGGTGCCTTGCGGGCCATCCAGCAGAAGAATGTCTAACTTGCCGTCCCCACGCCAGGCTTTGAAAGCATCGATCGACTGCGGCAGCGTGTAGGCGCATTGGTCCTTCTTGTGACCGATCAGAAACATTGGCACTTGGGCTTTCTGCTTGTTGTCTTGAATCGCTTTCAGAAAGCTCGGCTGGTTGCCTGAAGGCATCAGCATCGCGGCGGTCAGCACAACATAGTCGGGCCTGTTCTTTCCTTCGGTGACCAGCAGCATTACGCCGGTCGAGACCGCGGCACGGCTGGTGCCGACAATCACCACAGGTTCGGCAATAGTCCGCATATAGGCGACGAGCGCGCCCAGATCGGCACCGTGTTGTGGATGCCAGCGATAACCGTTCACCGGCTTGCTTTCAGCACCCTTCCAGCCGGGCGCAATATCCGGCACCAGCACCGCGAATCCTTGTTTCAAATATTCGGCGCGCGTGCGGACAAGCTGATTGCCGCGGCCCCATTTGATCGCACCGTTCGCTGCGATGTCCATCTGGCCGTGGCCGCCGACGAGCAGAATCACGCTCGCGACTGGCTTCTCCGGCTTTAGGAGAATTGCGCGGATCTTCTGGTTTCGCGATGGAATCTCGACTGTCGGCTCTGCCGCATTCGCAACAAAAGAAGAAGACAAGCTCACGATGAAAGCGAGTAAAACTACGGCTGTGCGCATGGGTCACCTGTCGCGTAATATTGCATCAAGAAATATTTCGGTACAAATTCGGATATCAGAACAATAAGGCATCCGGGATGAAACGCACGTTCTTCAGCTTGCCCGTCCTGCTCGTTTGCGCTGCCTGCACCAGCACAGCCGAACAGCCGCCCCCGCAGCAAGTAGCCCCCGATCCGCAGATTGCTTCGCTCGAGCAAGCGAGAGGCCCCGCCGAGTGTACGCGAGGCATCAACCAGTTTCAGCAGGTAATTGCGTCGGACGTCGGCACCGGCTCGCTCGACCGCAACGTGTTTCCTCGCATTGCCGCCGACCTCGGTCCGGTTCGCGCGGTCTGCGCCTCGGGCGATGCGGCTGGCGCGAACCGCGAGCTTGCCGCGGTCAAGAAGAAATACGGGTATCGCTAATTCATAATTCCGAAAAGTGGATACCGGTTTTCGGAATAGATCATGCATCAATAAAAAAGACCGTTACTTCTCTTTCGCAAGAATCTCGCGCGCCTTCTTCATCTCATCATACGCCGCTGCATCGAGCTTCGGGTAAGCAAGCCCGAGACTGGAAAGCGCCTCATCCATCGCATTCGCGACCACGAGCCGTGTGAACCACTTCTTGTCGGCGGGCACGACGAACCAGGGCGAATGCTCCGTGCTCGTATTGCGGATCATGTCCTCATAGGCGTCCATGTATTTGTCCCAGAGCAGCCGCTCGCCGATATCGCCCGCGTTGAACTTCCAGTTCTTGTCCGGCTCGTCGATCCGCTCGAGAAAGCGCTTCTTCTGCTCTTCCTTCGAGACGTTCAGAAAAAACTTCAAGATCTTGGTGCCGTTCCGCACCATATGTTTCTCGAACGAGCGGATATCGTCGAAGCGCTCCTGCCAGATATCCTTGCCGACAAGCGATTTCGGCACTCGCTGCTTGCCGAGGATTTCCGGATGCACGCGCACGACGAGCACTTCCTCGTAATACGAGCGATTGAAAACGCCGATACGCCCACGCTCAGGCAGCGCAACCGTCGTGCGCCATAAGTAATCGTGGTCCAGCTCGATCGAAGTCGGTGCCTTGAACGAAGTCACCTGGCAGCCCTGCGGATTGATGCCGGACATGACGTTATCGAGCACGCTATCCTTACCGGCCGCATCCATCGCCTGAAGGATCACGAGCAGCGACCACTGATCCTGCGCATAAAGCATCTCCTGCTTGCCGGCGATCGACTTCACCACATCCTTCAGTTCGTCCTTCGCTTCATCTTTGGAAAGCGTGAGACCGAAGCTGTCGTCCGGCTTCATGTCTTTCAGCCGGAATTTATCCGGCGCAGTGATCCGGTATTGAGACAACATTTTTGCGCGGTCATACGCCATGGTTCACCTTATCCGATCTTTTCGGCACGGAATTTCCGCGACGGATTGACGAATTCGTCCTGCGCTTCGATCAACAGAATTTCCCGCGAACCTGCGTCTTTCGTCTGCTTCATCAGCCCGAAGATCGAGGAAGCCGCGCTTGAAAGCGCCTCGGCAGAAGAATTGGTCTTCAGGAGATGAAAGAAGAAAAGCGCTGCGATGGCGTCGCCCGCGCCGTTCACGGAGATATCGAGCAGCGGCGTGCGCAGCCGGAACTGCCCGTCCGGCCCCGATACCAGAAGATCGATCGAATCTTTTGGCGTGTCTTCGATGTGCAGGCTTGTGATCAAAATCCATTTTGGACCCGCACCATGCAATCGCTTGGTTGCTTTCAGCGTATCCGAAAGCGATTTCGTTGTGATCCCGGAAAGATAGTCGAGTTCGAACTGGTTCGGCGTGATCACGTCGGCCGCCGGCACCGCCGTGCCGCGCATGAATTCCGGAATGCCGGGCCGCACGAACACGCCGCGCCCGACATCGCCGATCACCGGATCGCAGCAGTAGCGCGCCTTCGGATTGGCTGACTTTACTTTCGCGACCGCGCCTACGATCGCTTCACCGGTCGCGGCATCCCCCATGTAACCGGAAAGCACGCCGTCGCATTTGGGCAACACGCCCCGCTCTTCGATGCCCGCCACCACGTCGCGAACAAGATCGGCGCCAAACACCTGGCCCCGCCACGCCCCGTAGCCGGTGTGATTCGAGAACTGGACCGTATGTACCGGCCAGACTTCCGCGCCGAGGCGCTGCAACGGAAAGGCAGCCGAAGCGTTGCCGACATGACCATAGGCGACGTGGGATTGGATCGAGAGGATGTTCATTGCCCAAAACATAGCGCCTTTCGGGAAAGCGCGCGCGAGGCATTTTCATTCGCTCGCCATTATGTGAAACAGACTGCGAACATTCACGAGACCCTGTCCTGATGCAGTTCCTCCAAAGTTTTGCCGCAGAAGTCGTTGCCTTCACGAAGGCCAACCAAGGCTGGGCACCCTTTATCGTTGCAGCGCTCTGCTTCGCGGAGTCGCTCGCGGTCGTCTCGTTTTTTGTTCCAGCGACCGTGATGCTGGTCGGCATCGGCGGCCTGATCGGCGGCGCGGGCTTGAACTTCTGGCCGATCTGGTGGGGTGCCGTGATCGGCGGCATCCTCGGTGACTGGCTCTCGTATGTGGTTGGCTACTACTTCAAGGACAGCGCGCATCACCACTGGCCCTTGTCGCGTTACCCGGAATTCACCAAACGCGCGGACGACTTCATGCGTAAATGGGGCGCGATGGGCGTTTTCATCGGCCGCTTCTCCGGGCCGCTGCGCGCTTTCGTGCCGTTGGCTGCCGGTGTCTTCGCGGTACCGCAGTGGAAGTTTCAGCTTGCGAATGTGACATCGGCAATCGTCTGGGCTTTCGTATTGCTCGCGCCCGGCTGGGGCCTTCTGAAATACATCTCGAAATACGTTCCGCACTGACGAAAACGGGCGGGGAAATCCCCGCCCGCTTCGTATTTGGTTTGCGTGAAAATCAGATCGGATAATGCGCGTGGCCGGTCTGAATGGTCATCCAGCGCAATTCCGTGAACTCGTTGATGCCTGCGCGGCCGCCGAAGCGGCCGTAGCCGGAATCTTTCACGCCGCCGAATGGCATTTGCGGCTCGTCGGAGACGGTCGCAGAGTTAATGTGGCAGATACCGCTTTCGATGCGTGACGCCACCGCGTAAGCGCGGTCAACATTGCCCGAGAACACGGAGGCCGAAAGTCCGAACTCGGTGTCGTTGGCAAGACGAATGGCTTCTTCGTCGTCGGTCGCAGGCACCACGATCACGACAGGGCCGAAGGATTCTTCGCGATAGATGCGCATTTCCGGCGTCACGCGGTCGATCACCGTCGGCGGGAACAGCATACCGTCGGGCGTGCCGCCCGTGAGCACCCGCGCGCCGCGATCGACGGCGTCTTTCACGAGATCATGCACGCGCTTCACGGACCGCTCGGACACGAGACAGCCGATCTGCGTTTCCGGAATTGCCGGATCGCCGACGCGCAGGCCCTCTGCCTTGGCGACAAGCTTGCGGCTGAATTCATCCATCACCGGCTTCTGCACGATCAGGCGCTCGGTCGACATACAAATCTGGCCCTGATGCATGAACGCGCCGAAATTCGCCGCCGCCGCTGCATCGTCGAGATTGGCATCATCGAGCACAACCTGCGGTGCCTTGCCGCCGAGTTCTAACAGCACAGGCTTCAGGAAGCGCGCGGCACTTTGCGCGATGATCTTGCCGACATGGGTAGAGCCCGTGAAGTTGATGCGCTTCACGCGCGGATCGGCGATCATTGCATCAACCGCGGCACCAGCGCCTTCTCGCGATGTGGTGAGAATGTTGATCGCACCGGCAGGCAGGCCGGCGGCTTCCAGCACTTCGCCGATAATACGATGCGTGAGCGGCGTTTCTTCGGACGCCTTCATCACCACGGTGTTGCCGCAGGCGAGCGGCATCGCAACCGAACGCACGCCCAAAATCATCGGCGCATTCCACGGCGCAATGCCGAGCACGACGCCGACCGGCTGGCGCACGGCCATTGCAATTTTTCCCGGATGATCGGACGGGATCACTTCGCCGGTGATCTGCGAAACCGAGCTTGCTGCTTCGCGCAGAATGGAAGCCGCGAAGAAAGTGTTGAACATACCCCAGCCGAACGTGCCGCCGGTTTCGGCGGTCATTGTCTTTGCGACTTCCGGCGCGCGGGCGGCGAGAAGATCGGCAGCCTTCCAGAGAATTTCGCGGCGCTTGGAGAGCGGCGTTTTCGACCACTCCTTGAACGCGGCAGCAGCCGCGCCAACCGCGGCAACCGCATCGAGCGGGCCTGCATCCGGTACGCGCGCAATGACTTCACCGGTGAAAGGATTTTTCTTGTCGTAGGTGCGGCCGTCCGCGGAACCGGCATCGCGTCCGCCGATTTTCATCGCGACATTCTGCATGAAAGTCTCCCCTGCAAAGCGTGTTGTTGTTTTTGCTGAATTGTAGGCTTCCAAACTAATTTGACATCCTCGACCCCTATTGTCGAGAACGGAAGCCGGTTTCGCCAGTACGGTCCCGGGCCTATGGTTAAGCGCGAAACGACAAAGCCAAGGCCATCCGATGCAAAGCAACGATCAGGAAACACTGACGCGATTGAACAGCGAATATGTACGTTCCGTACAGAATAAAGACGTCGCGTGGTTCGACGCCAACCTCTCCCCGGACTTCATGAACACTGCGTCCGATGGTTCGCTCGCGCATCGGAAAACCTTTCTCGCGCATATTGCGAAAGGCACCGGCGTTTCAAAAATCGCGGAAGAAGACGTGCTGATCCGCATCATAAACGACACCGCGGTCATTCACGCGGCTACGGTCTTCACGACCGATGCCGGCGCGAGCGGCCGCGGGCGTTACACCGACATCTGGCAGAAGCAGAACGGACGCTGGCTCTGCATTGCCGCTCACGTTTCGAGGCGCGCGACCGCTTAAGGCCGCAACCGCTCGATCTTCAGGCGCTTCGCGACCATGCGGTCGGACACACGGGCGGGAAGCGCATTCACGACCGCGCGCATGAACTTGCCTGGCGTGATCGTGTAGCGCGTCTTCACGTTCGAACCAGTGAGGGCGTGATGAATGAGCTTCGCCACATCTTCCGGCGGCAGGCCATTCTTGCCGAGATTCTGCATGAAGTTGAATGCGGCCTCGAGCGGCTTGGCGTAAGGCGAATTGCCGAGCTTGGAGAAATCAGGCGCGGCCCCCTTCCCCCAGATTGGCGTCTTGATCGGGCCCGGACCGATGACGATCACATCAATCCCGAACAACATCATCTCGCGGCGAAGCGATTCCGATAGCCCCTCAACTGCGTGTTTCGAAGCGGAGTAAGGACCGGCGAACGGATTGCCGCGCTTGCCTGCGACCGAAGAGATGTTGACGATGCGGCCCGGCTCGCCTTTCAGCGAAAGATCGGCTCCAAGCAACGGCGCGAAGGCTTGCGTTGTTGCGACCAGCCCGATCACATTCGCTTCAAATTGCTTGCGCCACTTGTCGAGACCCGTCTCCAGAAACGGACCCGGCACCGCAATGCCGGCGTTGTTCACGAGGCCCGCGAGTGTCTGGCCGTTGAGATCGACGCGAACTTTTGCGGCTGCAACCTTGATCGCGGTTTCATCAGTGACATCGAAAATCAACGGCTCGAAATTGCCGCCAATTTCCTGCTTGAGGCGCGCAGCGTCTTCCGGCTTGCGCACGCTGCCGTAAACCTTGAAGCCTTGGCTCGCGAGATACTTCGCCGTGGTTTCGCCGATACCGGTCGAGGCCCCCGTGATGACAACGCTTTTCATGACACGCTCCCTTATTCGTTTGAGCATGATCTTTTCCGAAAACCGCTCACACTTTTCGGGATCATGCTCCAAAAATGAAACCGCCGGGCAAAGGCCCGGCGATTTTGATCTTTAGTTCTTGCTCTTGTCCACCAGCGCCTTGGCTTTAATCCATGGCATCATATCGCGGAGCTTGGCGCCGACATCCTCGATCGGATGCTGCGCGAGCTTGGCGCGGGTCGCCTTGAACGAAGCCTGATTGACCTTGTTCTCGAGCATCCAGTCACGCGTGAATTTGCCGGTCTGGATGTCGTTGAGCACGCGTTTCATCTCGGCCTTCGTTTCGGCAGTGATGATGCGCGGACCGGTGACATACTCGCCATACTCGGCGGTGTTCGAGATCGAGTAATTCATGTTCGCGATGCCGCCTTCGAAGATCAGGTCGACGATCAGCTTCACTTCGTGCAGGCATTCGAAATAGGCCATCTCCGGCGCATAGCCGGCTTCGGTCAGCGTTTCGTAACCGGCCTTGATGAGTTCGACGAGACCGCCGCAAAGCACGACCTGCTCGCCGAACAGATCGGTTTCGCATTCTTCCTTGAACGTCGTCTCGATGATG
>LNEZ01000073.1 GCA_001464215.1 Rhizobiales bacterium Ga0077548
GTAGAGGCGCCCATCGGATCGTCGAAATCGAACACGATCTTCTCGTTGGCGCCGCGTCCGGCCATGCCGATCACGTCGTTGACCTGCACTTCGCGGCAGGCGCGCACACAAAGATTGCACTGGATACAGGCTTCGAGATTGACCGCCATCGCCGGATGCGAGCGATCGGACGAAATCTTCTCGTGTTCCGGAAAGCGGCCGGTCTCGATTCCCATCTTGTCGGTCCACGACCAGAACTTCGATTGCGGGTCCGGCGCGGTCGCGCGTTCCGGCTGGTCGGTAGCGAGCAACTCGAACACCATCTTGCGCGAGGCTTCCGCGCGTTCGGACTGCGATTTTACCTTCATGCCGTCGACCGGTGTGCGGATGCACGACGCGGCCAACACGCGCTCGCCTTCGATCTCGACCATGCAGGCGCGGCAGTTGCCGTCCGGGCGATAGCCAGGCTCGGGCAGATAGCAGAGGTGAGGGATGTCGGTGCCCTGTCGCTTCGCGACCTGCCAGATCGTCTCGCCTTCGAGCGCTTCGACTTCCTTGCCGTCGAGCGTGAACTTGATCACCTTCGGCATACCGTTCATCGCGTTCATAGCGTTACCATTGCCGTAAGGGTTTCGTGAGGTCGTCACGGAAATATTTGAAGACGGAAGTGAGCGGGTTTGCCGCCGCCTGACCGAGGCCGCAGATCGAAGCATCGCGCATCGCTCCGGAAAGCTCCGTCAGCAGTCCTTCGTTCCACGGGCCTTGCGCCATTAGCTTCGCGGCCTTCTCGGTACCCGCGCGGCAAGGCGTACACTGACCGCAGGATTCGTCTTCGAAGAACTTCATCAGGTTCAGCGCGACCGCTTTCATGTCGTCCTTCTCGGAGAGAATGACGACGGCGTGCGAGCCGATGAAGCAGCCATATTGTTCAAGCGTTCCGAAATCGAGCGGAATATTATTCATCGACGCGGGCAGGATTCCGCCTGAAGCGCCGCCGGGGAGATAACCCTTGAAAGTCTCGCCCTCGATCATGCCGCCGCAATATTCGTCGATCAGTTCCTGAATGGAGACGCCGGCCGGCGCGACCTTTACACCCGGATTTTTCACGCGGCCCGAAACCGAGAAACTGCGGAAGCCTTTGCGCTCGCGGCGGCCCTGCGAGGTGAACCACTGCGGGCCCTTCTCGATGATGTCTCTGATCCAGAACAGAGTCTCGACGTTGTGTTCCAGCGTCGGGCGGCCGAACAGGCCGACCTGCGCAACATACGGCGGACGATGACGCGGCAGGCCGCGCTTGCCTTCGATGCTTTCGATCATCGCGGATTCTTCGCCGCAGATATACGCGCCGGCGCCGCGGCGCATAAGGAATTCGGTGTGCTTGAGTAAGCCGGCGGCGCGAACCTTTTCAATCTCGCGCTCGATCAGAAGCCGTAATTCCGGATACTCGTCGCGCAGATAAAAATAGACGGCTTTAGCATCGACCACCCATGCGCCGATCAGCATCCCTTCGATGAAGCGGTGCGGATCCTGTCCGAGATAGAAGCGGTCCTTGAAGGTGCCGGGCTCGCCTTCGTCGCCGTTGACCGCCATCAGGCGCGGCGCGGGTTCGGCGCTGACAAGCGACCATTTACGTCCCGTGGGGAACCCGGCGCCGCCGAGGCCGCGAAGTCCCGCATCGCTTACGATAGAAATGAGTTCTTCGCGCGTGCGTTTGCCGGAGAGGCAGTCTTCGAGCAGCTTGTAGCCGCCCAGTTTGCGATAGGCGTCGAAATCGTTTTGCGTTTTGAACGCGTGCGGATGTTCGTGCGCTTTCACGGCGGCCGTAACATTCTCGTTCGTCGCGTGGAACACCTGCGCGTGTCCGACTGCCGCGACCGGTGCGCGGTCGCAGGCGCCCATGCAGGGCGCGCGAACCACGCGAACATCTTTGCCTAGTTTACCGGGAAGCTCGGAAAGCAAATTGTCCGCGCCCGCCATGCAGCAAGACAGCGAGTCGCAAACGCGCACCGTCGTCGCCGGCGGCGGTGTCTCGCCTTCCTTCACGACATCGAAATGCGCGTAGAAGGTCGCGACCTCATAGACTTCGGTTTGCGCAAGTTTCATCTCCTCGGCGAGTGCCGCCAGATGCGCAGCCGATAGATGGCCATACTTGTCTTGAATAAGGTGCAGGTGTTCGATCAAAAGATCGCGCTGGCGTGAGCGATTGCCGAGCAACGCGCACACCTCGTCGAGCGCGCGAGTGTCGATCTGCCGCCCCTTCGGCATCCGGCGGGGCCGTTTTCGCTTTGCTTCCGGAGCGGTATGAGGTCCGGCGATAATTGTTGTCATTCCAAAGAGATGGAAGGAATGTCGAAAAGGTACAATGGCCTCAAAGGCATACGGCGATAGAAAAAATCTATGAATGAGGACCGGGAAGGGGATAGGCTGCCGCCCATGATAAGGAAACTGCGGATCGCAGCGCTGCTGGCTGCGTTTACCCTTTGCGCGGTCTCGCCGGCATCGGCGCAATTGCAAGGCCACGGCGGGCCGATCAAATCCCTCGCGCTCACGGCAGACGGTGCGTTTGCCATTTCAGGCAGTTTCGACACTTCCGCGATCCGCTGGTCGCTGGAAAAGAATTCCGCGCAGCAAGTACTGCGCTTTCATGAGAGCGCCGTGAACGCGGTCGCAGTCATTGTTGGCGGCAAGTTAGCTACCGGCGGCGAAGACGGACAGGTCGCGATCTGGAACGATGGACAAGCTGCGCCATCGACAATTCTCAAAGGTCATACCGCGCCGGTCGTAGCCCTTGCGGCGTCGCCCGACGGAAAGTGGATTGCGTCGGCGTCCTGGGATCGCAGCATACGTCTCACACCCATCGAAGGCGGCGAAACCAAAGCGCTGCAAGGTCACCAGGACAATGTGAACGCTATAGCGTTTACGCCGGACGGCAGCGCGCTCGTCAGCGCCGGTTACGATCTCACCGTTCGTATCTGGCCGCTCGCGAAACTCGACGCGCCGATTACGGCACAAGTGCCAAGTCCGCTGAATTCGATCGCGATTGCGCGCGATGGCGAAATCGCCGTCGCAGGAGCGGATGGCAAAGTCTATTTTCTTTCGCCGGCCGGTGACGTCAAAGGCTCGGTGCAGGCGGCGGAACGGCCGATCATTTCGCTCGCGGTCTCTCCAGATGGACGCTTCGTTGCGGCAGCGGCGATTGCCGGTTCGGTCGCAATCATCGAGCGGAAGGACCGCACTGTTACGCGCACGCTGGTGGGTCCGGGTCTTCCGGTTTGGGCCGTTGTATTCTTGCCAGACAGCAAAACGCTTGTGTCCGGCGGCAACGATCGTCTCGTGCGCCGCTGGGATGCTACGAGCGGCGAGCATCTCGGCGAAGTCTCTATGCGCGGGCCCGATAATATTCTCTCGGCGTTCGAAGGCGATCGCGGCGCGGAGGTTTATAAAGCCTGCGTCGCTTGCCACACGCTCTCCCCCGACGAAGGCAATCGCGCCGGCCCAACGCTTCATGGAGTTTTCGGACGCAGGATCGCAACCTTGCCCGGCTACCAGTTTTCCGACGCGCTCAAGAAAATGGACATCGTCTGGACACCGGAGACGGTCGCGAAACTCTTCGAAGTCGGGCCTATGGCCTATACGCCCGGCACGAAAATGCCTGAGCAGAAGATCGCGACCGAAGAAGACCGCAAAGCGCTGATTGAGTTTCTGCTGAAGACCACGAAGTAGTAGCTACGGCTTCTCTTTCGATTCCTCGCGTTCGCGCAGATAATCTTCCGTAGTGCGCACATTCGGGCGCATCGGCGCTTCGTGGGGATCGAATGACTCTTCGATAGCCACGACCCCGCGGCAGTCTTCGCACATCTTGAGAAGGTCGAGCCGCTGCGCGCGGCCCTGGAACATCCAGTGCCGGCCTTCAAGTTTCGCCGTAATCCGCTCGATTGTGCTCTTGGTTCCGAACGGCTTCGAGCAGCGAATGCACTCGAACGGCTCTTCTTCCTTCATGATCCGCGCTTCCGCGGTCGCGGCGCGGAAGTCCATCTGCGGATGGAGTGAAATCACTTTCTCGGGGCAGGTCGCCTTGCAGAGTCCGCATTGGACGCAAGCGTCCTCCGCGAATTTTAGCATCGGCTTTTCTGGATTGTCGGAAAGAGCGCCGGTCGGACAGGCCGATACGCAGGCAAGGCAAAGCGTGCAGCCTTCGGCATTTACCTCGATCTTCCCGAAAGGCGCGTGTTCGGGGAGCGAAATGACATCGACCGGAGCGGGAGCCACGCGTTGCAATTCGCGCAATGCGAACCGCATCACATCCCGCTTGCGTCCGAGCGGCATGAAGCTCGCGGGTTCTGCGACGCCTTTCGCGCCGGTCATCGCGTAGAGCGCCTGTCCAAGTGCATCCGGGTCGTCGGTTTCGATGGTTGCGACCCGGTCTTCGCCGAAGCCCAATCCTTTCAGGATCGTATCGGCGTAAGCGATGGTCCGGACTGTGCCGCCGGTTTCATGCTTGGGCTTTGCCCGCATCAGGAGACGCATGGATGCGGCACCATAAGCAAATGCCGCGGCAACCGTCTCGAGTCCGAGCTGCGTTACTTCGTTCACCGAAACGGGAATGACGTTCGCGGGCAGTCCATCGCCATAGCGCGCAAGCATTTCGATGATTTGCAGGCCGTGTTCGGCGTCGTGCATCAGCAACACCGGATTGACGCCGCCAGCTTCGCGATAGACTGAGAGCAGCGTGCGGATTTTTGCGATCAGCGCTTCTACCGGCGGCAACGCATAAGACGCGGCACCCGTCGGACACACGGCAGCGCAGGCACCACAGCCCGCGCAGACATTGGCGTCGATTGCTACCTGATCGCCATTCGGAGTGATCGCTCCGGTCGGGCAGAGATTGAGACAGCGGTTGCAACCGACGATCTTCGAGCGCGAATGCGCGCAAAGACTTTCCGTGAAGGTGATATAGCGCGGCTTGTCGAAGGTGCCTACCAGTTCGCCGGCTTTCATCACGGCGCGCAGAATAGCGGCCGGGTCGTTCGGGTCGGCGCGCAGATAACCGTCGCGCAATTCATGCGCGAGGAATAGCGGCACACCGCCGGAAAGATCGAGGATCAGATCGCAGCGCGACTTTGCACCATCGCGGCCAGGGCCGAACTCGAGTTTGTCGCGCGAAGAAGGCGAAGGCAGCGCGTAATCGTCAACCGCAATTTCGAACGCGCCGAGATGCCCCTGCGCGGAAACAATCGTACCTTTCGCGATCGGGTATTCGCTGACGCGCAGCGGCTCCGTCGCGCCTGATTTTGAGAGCAGCACAGTCACGTCGAGGCGATCTTTCAGCAGCTTCGCCGCCTCGACCGCCTTCTCGTCGCGTCCATAAATAAGGATGACGCCTTCGCTGCTCAGCGGAACCAGCGGTACTTCCGGCATCGGCACTTCGGCTGCGGCGAGCAACGCCGCCATTTTCGGCCCGGCGGCTTTGGCGTCTTTCGACCAGCCTGCATTCTCGCGAATATTGACGAAGGAGAGCGTGGCCTTGCTGCCGCTTTCGCTCGCTACTTCGGAAAAAACCGGCGCTTCCTGCGTGCAGGCAACGGTGATGTTGCCGCCCTCGGCAGCAGCCGTGGAAAAACGATCGATTTCCGCGCGGCAGAGATGGTGAGCCGCTTCGATCTTTGCGTCTTTACAACCGCGGCCGATGGCCTCGCTATCGAGCGGCATGGTGCGCTCGCAGCTACATATAAAGAGAGTTCGCGGCTTCACGGCCATATACGCAACTATTCCCGTGGCTTTTAGCTAGGCAGCCAAGGTTCTCGGCTGCTCTGCGGCACGCTATAATGAGAACAATTCAAAAGTAAAACCCCCAAGCGAGGGCGAAAGTAGCGTTCCATGACTGTCGAAGCGCGAAACCGCGCAAAAGCGCCCTTTAAAAGAAAGCTCGATCTGCCGCCGCTTTTCCAAGAGGTGGTATTGCGCGAGTCCGGAGACGCCTTCTCGCACGCACAGAGTATCGCCGCTGAATCCGGAGCGGGCACGCTCACCTGGGTTGGCCGTTTCGACCTGGTCGAGTTCGCGGTGGTGTTGGAGCCTGACGAGCCGCTGGTTTCCGCACGCCGCGCGATTTACGCGGGGCTTGCCGCGCTTGCCGACGCGCTGGCTGTTCATGCGCCGCCGGAAATGCCGCTCCACTACGAGTTTCCGGCGTCGCTGATGTTCAATTATGGCCTCGTCGGAGGCGGGCAACTCGCTTGGCCAGCCAGTACAAAAGAAAAAGAGCGGCCGGACTGGCTCGTCTTCGGTGCCATGGTGCGAACGCATATCATGGACAATCTCGAGCCGGGCGAACGCGCCCATGCAGCCAGTCTTGAGGAAGAAGGTTTTGAAGATGTCGACGGCGGAACGCTGGTCGAGAGTTTCTCGCGGCATCTGATGATGCATATGCACGAGTGGCAGACGAACGGTTTTGCGAAAGTCGCGGAATCTTATCTTTCGCGCGTTCCTGCAGAACCCAATACGGAGCGCAGTATCGATGGCGCCGGCGATCTCCTGACGCGAACAAAGAACAAGCTCGACGTAAGAAAACAAAAGCTCTTGCCCGCGATCGAACGCGCACTCTGGATCGATCACAAGACCGGAGAAATCCTGCTTTGAAGTTGTTGCGCACGATACGCCTCGATCCTTCGGATACTTTTGTGTTCGAGAAGGCAGCGGAGCCTGGCGAGTGGGCTATCTCCGGTGCTTTCGAATACTGGGATCGCGACCTTTCCGCGCTTGCAGGGAAGGAACGCGCGGCGTTTCGTGCGGGCTTTCTTGGTGTCGCGTCCATGGGCCGCTCGACGCTGGTGCAGATTGTGGAGGCCAAGGACGGCGAGCGTGCGGAGGTGATCGACGCTCTGGCTAGGCAGCTCGTTCTGCATTTCGGCGCGCCGGATGTAGAAACCGCGCGCGCGGCAGCCGAGGAAGAAGTCATCTTCGCGCAGTCGCTTTGCGAATATCCGCCGGAAATCCTGATCGCGGTTCACCGCACGGTCGAAGAGGGTTCGATACGCGAGGCATTCCGCTCGCTGCAGCCGGCACAGAACGGGCCGAAACCGATGCGCGCTTTCACGTTCAGGGAAGTGCAGGGTGAGGACGAGCCGGAGGAGCGCGTCGATCTGGTCGGCATGATGGATGGGAAGCGGCAATGAAGGACTTCTGGCTTTCCTGCGGACATCATTTACTTGACCGCGACGAAGGCGGCGGCCTGATCGTCACCGATGACTTTCTGAAGGTTTATTTCGCGCGGCCTGAACTGACGCCGCCGCCCGAGGCTTGCGTGGTCGAACGCGCACTACACGCAGCACTTCTGGAAGACCCACGGCGAACAGTCGGTGCGGACGAAATCGCCGCCATGGCCGATACCGATGCGCAGGAAAATTGGCGCGTCGTGCTTGAGTTTCGCGATCACCTGCTGAAGCACCCAACGCTTGAAGCGGCTTATCTCGCACTGATCCGCGCCGGCGTGGGGCGCACGCCACCCTTGTTTCTTAATCAGCTTGTCCACGTAATTCTCCGAAACGTGCTCGACGAATGCGAAGACCCTTTTGTGTTGCGGGCAGGGGAATTATTCTACCGTTCGCAACGCGTGACTCTCCATGAGGGTTCGCTGCTGGTTGCGGATGAGGAAACTATTGCCGGCAACAATCCGGCACAGGTTTCGCCGCTGGTCGGTATGCTTGGCATCGAAAAATCCGCCGAGATCGATGTGCTGAACGACGACAATACGGAAACCTATTACGAACGCAGCGACCGCTACGATATGGCGCTCGATCTTACCGCGGGACGCCGCGGGCACGAGGCGCTCGGCGAAGTAATCGCGCGCTGGCTCCGCCATCTCCTCGCCGTCGAAGCGAGCGTGGTTCCGGTAGTCGAACTCAAAGATGCCCGCTTCACCTGGTATGTGGGTCTGGACACCGAGGGCACGAAGATCGGCGATATGCTCTGGAATGGCGAGGAACTGGATCAGGCAGCCCAAGGGCAGTTGGTGGCGCTTTACGCGCTTCGCACCGAGGGCGGCGACAGGGATGCGCCTCCCGCTTATCTCATTCTCGGCATGAACGCGGAAAAGATGATGCGTATGAAGCCGCAGAACCTTCTCACCGGGTTGAACGTAAAGCGTCTGGAGGCGGCGACGTGAGTGCGCTCCTTAAAATTCCGGTGGGAGTAATCGTGGAGCGCCTGAAAGCGCAGAGCCACTGGATCGATTACGTCTGGCGTCCGGCGAATGTGCTGGAGGGCGTTCCGGAAATTGCGCCATGGACGCAGCTCGAAGGTAACGAAGAGCGTGCGTTGTTTTACGCGGGCAGCGCGGAGATCGAACTCCACGTTTCCGATGCGGCGCATTATCGGGAGAATCTCGCAACCGGATTTCCGAAACTCTGGATCATTCTTCGTCCGACCGGGGTCGAGCCGCCGTTCGACCTGGCCCTGGTTACAGCGGACCCGTTCGAGGGCGAGGGGCTTACCGAAGGCGCAACCGATTTGATCGAGACCGTGCCGATGCCGGAAAATATCCAGGCCGCGCTTGAGGCGTTCATTGCGGAGCATTTTGTCGATCAGCCCTTCTTCAAACGCAAACGCGACAAGGCCAATCTTGAGGCTTTCGGCCGCCGTCCCGGCGGCCGTCCAGAGGGGAATAAATGAGCGGCGAGGACGAAGGCTTCCTTGGCCGCTGGTCGCGGCGCAAGCAGGAAGTACAAGACGAGGAAAAGCAGCAGCAGGAAGTTGCTGCGCTGCCGCCGGAGCAGCAGAAACTTCCCGCGGCAGAAGTCGAGACGAAAAAAAAAGAGCTGGAGTTCGACGTTTCGACGCTGCCGCCAATCGACTCGATTGTGGCCGGCACCGATATCCGCGCCTTTCTTTCCAAGGGCGTTCCGGCGGCATTGACTCAGGCCGCCTTGCGCAAGGCATGGAGCGCCGATCCGGCGATCCGCGATTACATCGGGCTTTCGGAGAATTCCTGGGACTTTAACGCGCTCGATGGCCAGCACGGTTTCGCGCCGCTCTCTCCGAACACCGACATCAAAGGGATGCTCTCGGAAATTTTCGGGGAAGTCCGCGAAGGCGCTGAAAAGCTCGAAAAGGCTGTCGGCGAGATGACACCCGAGACGCCGCCCGTGACGGCTGCGGAGAATACGGTGCGCCTTTCCGATTCGACTGTGGAAGCCGTCAGCAAATCTTCCGAGCGGGCGGATGAGGCGGCGGAAGAAAAGCCGGACGGCGACATAAACGCACATTCCGAAGTTGCGGCGCAAAAAGCCGACGAGCTTGAAGACGATCTAGCCGCTCTACCCGCTCGCCGGCACGGTAGCGCTCTTCCGTCCTGACCCTTTCTGCATTGCAACGCACCATGAAATAGCTGCTGCCTATATAGGCACAGGCTATTGCGGCTATTCCGCCTTGCGGGGTACGCTCTTTGAAATGGTTCTGAAGAAGCGCCGATTCAAAGCGTTCTAATTTCAGGCGGGAGGAAACTTTGCGCGACCAAGGCTTGGAAAAAGCCATCCGCACAGTAGGCGGCGTGAGTGAGCTCGCGCGTCGCGTTGGAGTCGCGCAACCCTCCGTCTCGAATTGGAACCGTGTGCCGGTAGAGCGCGTCGCCGTGGTTGAAGCGGCCACCGGCATCTCGCGCGCCATTCTTCGTCCTGATCTTTTCGGAACGGATTTTTACGTGAGCGATACGCTGGACGAAATCGATGTCGCACGTGCGCAGGAATATGCGCTGCTTGCAGTCCTGCTCGCCAAAGCGCCGGGCGCGGACCTTTTGAAGCGCTTTGAAAAACTGGAAGGCGACGAGAGCGATATCGGCCGCGCGCATGAAACGCTTGCCGACGCTGCAGCATCGGTTAATGCCCAGCAGCTAGAGCGCGAATACTTCGACGTCTTCATTGGCGTAGGCCGCGGCGAGTTGCTGCCCTACGCTTCTTATTATCTCACCGGCTTCCTGCACGAGCGCCCGCTCGCACGTCTGCGCGGCGATCTGTTTCTGCTCGGCATCGAAAAGAACGAAGATAATCCGGACCCGGAAGATCACATCGCATTCCTGTGCGAGATCATGGCCGGAATCATCAGCAAGCGTTTCCCGGCGCCGATCGGCGCCGATCGCGAGTTCTTCGAAAAACATATCAAGCCGTGGGCAAGCCGCTTCTTCGCAGATCTCGAAGCGGCGGAATCGGCGAATTTCTATCGCAGCGTCGGCAAGCTCGGCCGCGCATTCATTGAAATAGAAACAGAAGCCTTCGCGCTGCCCTCATAGGCACGTGAAGAAAGAATTTTAGGAGGAAACGCGATGAAACAGCAGGACAAGAAAGCGGTCGGACGGCGCGAGTTTCTGCGCACGATCGGTGCAGGCGCAAGCGTTGCTGCAGTAGCCGTTTCTCCGATGGCGGCTACTTCTGCCAGCGCGCAGACCAAAGACGATCCGAAGACGAAGGCGCGCTATCAGAATACGGATCACGTGAAGAAGTTTTACCGCGTCAACAGCAACTAAGGGGAGGCGCACCGTGCTGATCAAAAGAACCGAACGCGAAGCACGCCGCGGCCAGCTTGCCGTAGCGCTTGCCGGAAATACCAGCGGCGGCATGAACCGCCGTAGTTTCCTCCGCCGCTCAGGCCTGGTTGCCGGCGGTCTCGCTGCCGTTGGCGCACTGCCGCTCGCCGGCGCACGCAAGGCGGAAGCCGGACCGGTCCCGCCCGCAGGCGCGAAGATCGAAATCAAGAAGAATATGTGCACGCACTGCTCGGTCGGTTGCACCGTCATCGCGGAAGTCGCGAACGGTGTGTGGATCGGGCAGGAGTCGGGCTACGACAGTCCGATCAATCGCGGTTCGCATTGCGCCAAGGGTGCTGCGGTTCGCGAGCTCGTGCATGGCGACCGCCGCCTGAAATATCCGATGAAGCTGGTAAACGGCCAGTGGACCCGCATCTCTTGGGATGTCGCGATCAACGAGATCGGCGACAAGCTCGAAGGAATTCGCAAGAAGAACGGCCCGGACTCGGTGTTCTGGCTCGGCTCGGCGAAATTCTCGAACGAAGGCGCGTACCTGAACCGCAAGCTCGCCGCGTTCTGGGGCACCAACAACGTCGACCATCAGGCCCGTATCTGCCACTCGACGACCGTGACCGGTGTTGCGAACACCTGGGGCTACGGCGCGCAGACCAACTCCTACAACGACATCCGCAAGTCGAAGACGCTCATCATCATGGGCGGCAATCCGGCGGAAGCGCATCCGGTTTCCTTGCAGCATTTGCTCGAAGGCAAGGAAAACAACCGCGCCAACTACATCGTAATCGAACCGCGCCTGACGCGTACCGCGGCTCACGCGACCGAATACGTTCGTATCCGCTCCGGCACGGATATCCCCGTCGCTTGGGGCATCCTGCACCACATCTTCAAGAACGGCTGGGAAGATAAGGAATTCATCGCCCAGCGCGTCGCGGACATGGATCTCGTCCGCAAGGAAGTCGAGAAGTGGACGCCTGAGGAAGTCGAACGCGTATCCGGCGTGCCGGGTGCGCAGCTCGAGAAGGTTGCGAAAATGTCCGCGACCGAGAAGCCGGCCACGCTGATCTGGTGCATGGGCGCAACCCAGCACACTGTCGGCACCTCGAACGTCCGCGCCTTCTGCAACCTGCTGCTTGCCACCGGTAACGTCGGCAAGGAAGGCACCGGCGCCAACATCTTCCGCGGCCACTGCAACGTGCAGGGTGCGACCGACCTCGGCCTCGATATCGTGACGCTGCCGCTTTACTACGGCCTCGTCGAAGGTGCGTGGCGTCACTGGTCACGCGTTTGGGAAGTCGATTACGACTGGTTCCTGAAGCGCTTCCAGGACAAGAAAATCATGGAAACGGCGGGCATCCCGTCGACCCGCCGACACCCTGAAGGCCATGATGGTCTTCGGTCACGGCGGCAACACCGTCACCCGTATGCCGAAGGCGAAGGAAGGCATCGAGAAGCTCGAATTGCTTGTCGTCGCCGATCCGCATCCGACGACATGGGCGGCGCTCTCCGAGCGTAAGGACAACACCTATCTGCTTCCGATCTGCACCCAGTTCGAATGCGACGGCTCGCGTACGGCTTCTAACCGCTCCGTGCAGTGGGGCCAGCAGGTCGTGAAGCCGATCTTCGAGTCGAAGAACGACTACGAGGTGATGTATCTCCTCGCAAAGAAACTCGGCTTCGCCGATCTGATGTTCAAGAACATCAAGGTCGAGAACAACCAGCCGCTCGCCGAAGATCTGCTGCGCGAAATCAACCGCGGCGGCTTCTCGACCGGTTACTCCGGCCAGTCGCCGGAACGTCTCAAGGCGCACATGGCGAACCAGGACAAGTTCGATCTGGTTTCGCTCCGTTCGACCAAAGACGCACCGCCCGAAATCGCGGGCGACTACTACGGCCTGCCTTGGCCGTGCTGGGGCACGCCGGCGATCCGGCATCCCGGTACGCACCAGCTCTACAACACCAACCTTCACGTGAAAGAGGGCGGCGGTACGTTCCGTGCGCGCTTTGGCGTGGAGCGCGTCGTCAAGACAAAGGTGATGGAAGACGGCAAGGAGGTCGAAAAGGAACAGCGCTTTAATCTGCTCGCCGAAGGTTCATTCTCTGTCGGCTCGGAACTCAAGGACGGTTATCCGGAGTTCACCTACGGCGTCTTGAAGAAGCTCGGCTGGGACAAGGATCTCACCGATCCGGAACGCGAGCGCATCGAGAAGATCGGAGGCAACAATCCCGATAACGTCGGCTGGGCAATCGATCTTTCGGGCGGCATCATCCGCGTTGCGCTCGAGCATGGCTGTATCCCATTCGGCAACGGCAAGGCTCGCGCGGCCGCGTGGAACTTGCTGGATCCGGTGCCGGTACATCGCGAGCCGATTTACACACCGCGTCCTGATCTTGTCGCGAAGTATCCGACCTATCCGAAAGCGGTCCGCTTCCGCGTCCCGGATATCGGCTTCGACGTGCAGAAGGCCGCGGTCGATAAGGGCATCGCCAAGCAGTTCCCGCTGGTGCTGACTTCGGGCCGCCTCGTCGAATACGAAGGCGGCGGCGAAGAAACCCGCTCCAACAAGTGGCTCGCAGAGTTGCAGCAAGACTCTTTCATCGAGATCAATCCTGCTGACGCAACCGAGCGCGGTATCAAGGACGGCCAGTGGGTCTGGGTTACGGGCGCCGAGAATTCGAAGGCGCGCGTCAAGGCTCTCGTCACTCAGCGCGTCGGCAAGGGCGTCACCTGGATGCCGTTCCACTTCGGTGGCTGGTGGCAGGGCCAGGATCAACGCAAGAACTACCCGGCAGGCACCGATCCGATCGTGCTCGGCGAGAGCGTGAACTCGATCACTACCTACGGCTACGACCCGGCGACGGGTATGCAAGAACCCAAAGCAGCCCTCTGCCAAGTCGCAGCGGCATAAGGAGCAACGCACATGGCACGTATGAAATTCCTCTGCGACGCCGACCGTTGCATCGAATGCAACGCCTGCGTCACGGCTTGCAAGAACGAGCATGAAGTACCGTGGGGCATCAACCGCCGCCGCGTGGTGACCATCAACGACGGTCAGCCCGGCGAGCGTTCGGTCTCAATGGCCTGTATGCACTGTACCGACGCGCCTTGCGCGGCGGTATGCCCGGTGAATTGCTTCTTCACCACGGCTGACGGCGTCGTTCTGCACTCGAAGGACCTCTGCATCGGCTGCGGTTACTGCTTCTATGCGTGCCCGTTCGGCGCGCCGCAGTATCCGCGGGTCGGCAACTTCGGTTCGCGCGGCAAGATGGACAAATGCACCTTCTGCGCCGGCGGTCCGGACCCGGCCAATACGCAGGCAAACTTCGTGCAGTACGGCACGAACCGTCTGGCCGAAGGCAAGCTCCCGCTCTGCGCGGAAATGTGCTCGACCAAATCGCTCCTCGCGGGCGACGGCGACATCATCGCGAAGATCTACAAAGAGCGCGTTGCGAAGCGCGGTTACGGCTCCGG
This sequence comes from Rhizobiales bacterium Ga0077548, assembly GCA_001464215.1. Taxonomy (GTDB): domain Bacteria; phylum Pseudomonadota; class Alphaproteobacteria; order Rhizobiales; family Xanthobacteraceae. Next base: position 13,983 of record LNEZ01000073.1, read on the forward strand.
CGCCTGGGGCTGGAAGACTGCCTATCGCGAAACGATCGCGGGCTAAACGTGTCGGATGCGCGGCGGGAAAACCTGCCGCGCTTCTCTCTGGGGCAAGAAGAATTTTTGGAGTAGAAGCATGACGCTTCACACGCACATCCGCACCATCCTCGGCACTTTCGCGATCCTGCTTGCAGTTATCGTCGCGACACCGGCCGCAGCACAGCAGCCGACCACGGTCAATCCGACCGCCAGTTCGGTGAATGAAGAAAAGTTGCTGAGGGAACTGAACCAGATTTCCGGCCGCTGCACGCTGCCGAACCAGACGGCCTGCTTAATCGAGCAGCCCGCCGGCCGCGATTGGCGCGAATTCCATCAGGTGACGCTGCGCTGGATCGCGGCGATCTCCATCGTGGGCGTGTTGGCTCTGCTCGTAATCTTCTATCTCAGCCGCGGCATGGTGAAGATCGAGAGCGGCCGCTCAGGCCGCACAGTTACACGCTTTAACGGCTACGAGCGCTTCGTTCACTGGATGACGGCGACCTGCTTCATCATCCTCGCGCTGTCGGGTCTCAACATCACGTTCGGCAAGGCGCTGCTGCTACCGATCATGAGCCCGGAAGCATTCACCGCGATCTCGCAGTGGGGCAAGTATTTCCATAACTATCTGAGTTTCCCGTTCACCATCGGCACCGTCATGATTTTCCTGATGTGGATCGGCGGCAATATTCCGAACAAGACCGACGTCGAATGGGTGAAGCGCGGCGGCGGTATCGTCGGCAAGGATCACCCGCCGGCATATCGCTTTAACGGCGGCCAGAAGATGATCTACTGGATTGTCGTACTTGGCGGTGCCGCGGTTGCGGTGTCGGGTTACATCCTGATGTTCCCGTTCTATGGAACGACCGTCAGCGGCGTGCAGCTTGCGCAGATCGTCCACGGCATCGTGGCTGCGCTCTTTATCGCCGCCATGCTCGGCCACATCTATATCGGCACCATCGGTATGGAAGGCGCATTCGAGGCGATGGGCTCGGGCGAAGTAGATGTGAACTGGGCCAAGGAGCATCACAAGCTTTGGCTCGAAGAGGAAATGGGCAAGGGAAGTTCCCGCGCCAAGGCGCAACCAGCAGAATAGCCAGCGCGCCAAAAAATAAATCTGGAGGGGTAGATGAAAAGTTTTCTGATCGCTTGCGTTGCCGCCGTCGGCATCGCGCTTTGCTCGTGGGCAGTTTTGAATACCGTTCAGCAGACGGCCGATTCATACACCGGCACAGGCGTTCGCCTGTAATCGCCAGAGCAACCGAGAAAGTAAAACGCCCGGCATCGCTGCCGGGCGTTTTCGCTTTTCGGGCGTGCCGCGAGGCTTATGCGCCAGGAACCGTCGCATTCGGGAAGAAGAGCTGCTCGCCGTTGATCTTGTAGCCGGAGATAGCCTTCTGCCCTTCGGTCGAAACGAGCCAGTCGATAAAGCTCTGCGCGAGGTCCTTCTTCACGTGCGGATGCTTCGTGGGGTTCACGAGCATCACGCCGTACTGGTTGAAGAGACGCTTGTCGCCCTCGACCGAGATCACAAGTTCGCCCCGGTTCTTGAACGAAAGCCAAGTGCCACGGTCTGTCAGCACATAGGCATTCGAGGCGGAGGCTGCATTCAAAGCGGCACCCATACCCTGACCGATATCGCGGTACCACTGGCCTTTGTCTGCAGCGATGTCGATGCCTGCGATTTTCCAGAGATTGAGCTCGGCGGAATGCGTGCCCGACTTGTCGCCGCGCGAGATGAACGTCGCGCCTGCAGATTTGATTTTCGCCAACGCCGCTGCGATATCCTTCGTCCCGTTGATCTTCGCCGGATCGCCTTTCGGGCCGACGAGCACGAAATCGTTATACATGACGGGCGAACGCTTCACGCCGAAGCCGTCGGCCACGAACTTCTCTTCCTGTGATTTGGCGTGAACGAAAACGACGTCGGCATCGCCGCGGCGGCCGGTGTCGAGCGCTTGTCCGGTGCCCTGAGAGATCACGCGGACCTCGATGCCTGTCTTCGCCTTGAATAGCGGCAGCAGGTGACTGAAGAGGCCGGAGTCCACGGTCGATGTCGTCGAGGCGACGACGATAGACTTGTCCTGCGCAGCGACGTTTTGTGCTGCGGCAAGCGCGAGGGCTGCAAAGCCCATCACGATTGCAGATTTAAGTTTGAACACGAACAGTTCCTCCGTTTTTTTGATTTTTTCAGATCAGCAGGTCGCTCGCCTGAAAACGGCGGGCTTCTTCCGTCCTAGGTTCCTTGAAGAAAACTTCCGACACGGAGTGTTCGAGGATCTTGCCGCGATGAATCAAAACCACGTCTCCGGCGAGACGCCGCGCGGTGCCGAGATCGTGCGTGGAGATGAGAATCTTGACGCCTCGCTCCGCAACTGCGCGCAGAACATCCTCGACGGATTTAGCGGCTGCCGGGTCCAGGCTTGCGGTAGGTTCGTCGAGAAAAAGAATTTCAGGGTCGCGCGCGAGGCTTCGTGCGAGCGCGAGCCGTTGCTGCTCGCCGCCGGAAAGGCGCCGCGCAGGCCGGTCCTCGAACCCGGAAAGTCCGACGAGTGCGAGGAGTTCGGCAATCTTGCGCCTGCGGTCGCGGCTTGGCGCGTTCACCGACGCGAGCGCGTAATCGATATTGTTTGCTGCGGAACGCATAAGCATGACCGGCCGCTGAAACAGGATTGCCCGGCGTGTGGGCGGGACTTTCTCTCTTCCGCCCCATGTCACGCGGCCAACGGTCGGCTCAAACAGGCCCATTCCAAGTCGCAACAGCGTCGTCTTGCCGGCGCCGTTAGGGCCAACCACCGCTGTCGGCGCTCCATTTGTGATCGAAAGGGATTCGATATCGAGGATAAGGCGGTTGCCGGCCTCGAAGCGAACCCGTTCGAACCGAAGCGGCAAATCGCTGTCGGGTGCGCGCATCAGGCGGCCCCTGCCAGCCGCTCGCCGGTTCGCCGCACGGTCCAGGCGATGGCGTTGATCGCAATCACGATGATTAGGAGCACGGCACCAAGCCCGATTGCGAGCGGCAGATCGCCTTTCGACGTTTCCAGCGCGATCGCCGTCGTCATCGTGCGCGTGAAGCCGTCGATATTGCCGCCGACGATGATGACCGCGCCGACTTCCGCCGACGCCCGGCCGAAGCCGGCAAGCAATGCGGTGAGCAGGCTGAAGCGTCCGTCCCAGAGCAGCGTTGCTACACTGCCGGCAGTGCCGATATTCATCCCGGCAAGTTCATCGCGGTACTGCACCCAGAGATCCGCGATGGTCTGCCGGGCGAGTGCGGCAATGATCGGGGTAATCAGGATTGCCTGCGCGATAATCATCGCGCGCGGCGTAAACAGAATTCCGAACGAACCGAGCGGACCGGAACGAGAGAGCAGCAGAAAAACCGCGAGGCCGACCACGACCGGCGGCATACCCATCAACGCATTCACGATGACGATGACGGCGCCGCGGCCCGGAAACTCTTTCAGCGCGAGCAGGGCGCCGAGCGGCAAGCCGACCAATGCGGCAATGAGCGTCGCGGTCAGGCTGACATAAAGAGAGAGGCCGATGATGCGGTAGAGGCCGGGATCGCCGGTGATCAGTAGTTCGAATGCGGACGAAAACACGATCTCTACCCCTCTGAATTTGATTGCATTTATAACGGGGTAGGTCAATTATCCGGAGAGTATGCTGTTATATGCAGGCTAATTCATATGAACGATCTGCTGACTACGGAGGAAGCCGCGGTCTATCTCCGGCTGTCCGAGCGCAAGCTCTATGACCTCGTTGCCGCCGGTACGGTCCCTTGTACGAAGGCGACCGGGCGCTGGCTGTTTCCGAGATCGGATCTGGATCAGTGGCTCGCGCACGAAGCGATCAAGCCGCAAGCGCTCTCTCGTGCGCCCGCGCCTGCCATCGTGGGCGGAAGTCAGGACCCGCTGCTCGACTGGGCCTTGCGGGAGAGCGGATCGGGTCTCGCAGGCCTGCCTGAGGGCAGCGGAAGCGGGTTGCGCCGCCTGCGAAACAGGGAAGTCGTCGCGGCTGCGATCCATCTCCATCGCCTGAACGGTAACGACGAGAACGCAAATCTCGACGCGGTATCTTCCGATTCCAGTCTTTACGATGCGGTCGTAATCTCGTTCGCTCGAAGAGAGCAGGGTCTGCTCGTCGCTCCCGGCAACCCGAAGAAGCTGACCGATATGAAGTCGGTGCTGAAAAGCAAAGCGCGTCTCGCCATGCGGCCGCAGGGCGCCGGCGCACAATTGCTATTGCTCGCACTCTTGAAGTCCGCCGAAATCGACGCGGGCCAGGTATCGAAAGACGCACCGGTTTGTCATACCGGTGCTGACATCGCGCAAGCCGTACGGGAAGGCCGCGCGGATTGCGGCATCGCAACCCGCGCCGTTGCCGTGGCGGCGGGCGTCGATTTCGTTTCGCTGGTTTGGGAGCGGTTTGATCTTGTGCTCCGGCAGCGGGATTATTTTTTGCCGCAACAGCAATCTTTGTTCAATTTTCTGCGCGGTATATCATTCAGAAATCGCGCGAAAGAATTGCCCGGATATGATGTCGCAGAGACCGGACAAGTCCGGCTTGTGAACTAGGCCGTGGACGAACGACGTTTGGCAGTGTCTGGCCTTCTCGCGCGCGGCCACATATAAGTAGCTGGTATTTATAAGGAAATCCGGCTGAGTCCGCGTTGAAGATCGCAACGGGGCCTGTAGTCTGAGAGTAAAGACAATGCCTCTTCCAACGGGCCGCCCACCGTTTCGTGCCGACCACGTCGGTAGTTTGCTGCGCCCGCCTGCGTTGCGACAGGCGTTCAAGCAACACCAGAACGGCAGTCTCGACGACGCGTCGTTCGAGAAAATTCAGAACGACTGCATTCGCGATGTCATCAAGTTACAGGAAAGCGCAGGACTCGATGTTGCAACCGACGGCGAATTCCGCCGCGGCACCTATTGGGACCGATTTGCCGAGCGCACGGAAGGTTTCGAGATCAAAACTGCGGTCTATGCGTTTCACGACGATACCGGTCAGGAATACGAATTCGCGGCACCGTACGCGAGCAGGAAGCTCAAGCGGGTCAAGCCGCTCGCGGTCGATGAATTCGAATTCGTGAAAGCGAACACGAAGCTGACACCGAAGATTACGCTTCCATCGCCCTCGACGATGCATTTTTATCGCTGCAGCGACTTTGCCGGCGCCGCGATATATCCGGACGCAAAGACGTTCTTCAAAGATCTCGGCAAGGTCTATCAGGAAGAAATCGCGGATCTCGCGAAAGCAGGCTGCGAGTATGTGCAACTCGATGAGGTCCCGATTGCGATGCTTTGCGATCCCGCGATGCGCGACAAGGTAAAATCGGTCGGGCAGGACCCGGACGAACTGGTCGATCTTTACATCGATGCAATCAACGAAGCGGTGTCGGCATTGCCTGCGAATGTGCGCGTGGGCGTGCATATGTGCCGCGGTAATTTGAAGGGCCATTATCTCGCTGCCGGAAGTTACGAGAATATCGCGGAGCGTTTTTTCAGCCGCGCGAAGATCAATCATTTTCTGCTTGAGTTCGACACCGCCCGCGCAGGCGATTTTTCGCCGCTGCGCTTTATCCCGAAGGGCGTTGGCGTTGTGCTTGGCCTCGTCACCAGCAAGACGCCGCAGCTAGAAAATCCGGATGAGTTGAGAAGGCGCATGGATGAGGCAACGAAGTATATCGATCTCGGCCGCCTCGCGATCAGCCCGCAATGCGGCTTCGCTTCGACCGCTACCGGCAATCCGGTTACCGAAGCTGACGAACAGGCAAAACTCAGGCTTTGCGTGGAAGTCGCGAGATCGATCTGGGGATGACGCCTGCGCTGATCTCGCGGTTCTGAAATTTCGGGCGAAGCTGTATATGCTTGCTTTACGGTTTCGGCACAGACCAAGACGTGAATCATGCAATTCCATCTGAACGGTTTCAGAACTGGCGACCCGGAGATTGCTGAGCCGTCTTCCGGTCCATCTTCGAAACCGGACAGTCTTCCTGCCGAAGTCGATGTCCTCATCGTCGGTTGCGGACCGGCGGGCCTGACGCTTGCCGCGCAACTCTCGGCATTTCCGGACATCAACACCCGGATCGTCGAGCAGAAGTCCGGCCCGCTCGAGCTCGGCCAGGCTGATGGCATCGCCTGCCGGACCATGGAGATGTTCGAAGCGTTCGGTTTCAGCGAGCGCGTCGAGAAGGAAGGCTACTGGGTCAACGAGACGACCTTCTGGCGGCCGGATGTGGCCGATCGCGCCAAGATCGTCCGCTACGATCGCATACAGGATGTCGAAGACGGGCTCTCCGAATTTCCCCACATGATTCTCAATCAGGCGCGCGTGCACGACTTTTATCTGCAGGTCATGCGAAATTCGCCGCGCAGGATGGAGCCAGACTATTCGCGGCGCTTTGCGGGACTTGAGATCGATGACGCGGATTCTTATCCGGTAAAAATTAAATTGGAGCGCGCCGCTACAGACGGCACAAACAGCATAGAAACGATCCGGGCGAAGTATGTCGTCGGTTGCGACGGTGCGCGGAGCGGCGTGCGGCAGGCGCTCGGCCGCGCACTGCATGGAGACTCTGCAAACCAGGCATGGGGCGTGATGGATGTGCTCGCGGTCACGGATTTCCCCGATATCCGGTTGAAGGCGCTGATCCAGTCCGCCGCCGAAGGCAGCATTGTTTTGATTCCGCGCGAGGGCGGCTATCTCGTCCGCATCTATGTAGAACTCGATAAGTTAAGCGCGAACGAGCGGGCTGCGGGCCGCAACATCACCATCGAGCAACTGATCGCTGCGGCGCAACGCATTCTGCGCCCTTACAGTTTCGAGGTGAAAGAAGTCGCCTGGTGGTCTGTGTACGATATCGGCCAGCGGCTATGCGACAAGTTCGATAACGTTCCGGAAGCGGAGGTTGCGAAGCGTGCACCGCGCGTCTTCATCGCGGGCGATGCCTGTCACACGCACAGCCCGAAGGCGGGGCAGGGCATGAATGTCTCGATGCAGGATGCCTTCAACCTTGGCTGGAAACTTGCAGCGGTTCTGCGCGAAAAATGTGCGCCTGGCTTCCTTCATACTTATTCCGCTGAACGCCATGCGGTCGCAAAGGAGTTGATCGATTTCGACCGCGAATGGGCGAAGATGATCAGCGCGCCGCTGAAAACGCCCGGCGATCCGGACAGCAAAGGCGTCGATCCGGAAGAAGTACGAAGCTATTTCGTGAAGCACGGCCGCTACACGGCGGGAACGGCAACGAGGTATACGCCGTCAATCATCACCGGCGAGAAGACGCATCAGCATCTCGCAAAAGGCTTCGGGATTGGTACCCGCTTTCATTCGGCGCCGGTTATCCGTCTCGCGGATGCCAAAGCGATGTCGCTTGGCCATGCCGTGAAAGCGGATGGCCGCTGGCGCATTTTTGCATTCGCGGATCGCAGTAACCCTGCTTCGCCATCAGCGCGTATCGAGAGACTATGCCGCTTTCTTGCGGAGTCTTCCGACTCTCCGCTACAGCGCCACGGTGCGGTAAATGAAGACATCGATTCTGTAATCGACGTGCGCGCCGTGTTCCAGCAGCCTCACCGGAACTTGAGGGTCGAGGCGATGCCACGGTTGCTGCTGCCGCAAAAGGGCAGGTATGCCCTCCGCGATTACGAGAAAGTATTCTGCTCCGACCAGAAGCCGGGCAATGATATTTTCGATTTGCGCGGCATCGACCGCGACAGCGGCTGCATCGTGATTGTCCGGCCCGATCAATATGTAGCGCAAGTGCTTCCACTGGATGACCACGCCGGCGTTTCCGCGTTCTTCGCGGGTTTCATGCGCGCTGCGGTGAATCCTTGAACATGGAATTCGACGCAATCGTCATCGGCCTCGGCGCGATGGGCTCGGCTGCGAGCTATCAGTTCGCAAAACGCGGCGCGAGAATACTCGGCATCGATCGTTACGCGCCGCCGCACAAGCTCGGCTCTACGCATGGAGAGTCGCGCATCACGCGTGTGGCTTGCGGCGAGGGGCTGGAATACACCCCGCTCGCGCTCCGTTCGAATGTTCTGTGGCGCGAGATCGAACGAGAATCCGCTGCAAATCTTCTCACGCAGAATGGTTTCGTTTCGATCGCCGGCAAAAAGCGCGCATCGAAAGCAGGCAACGCAGAGTTTCTGGAAGTAACGATTGCTGCCGCCAAAGCTGCCGGCATCGAGTACGAAATTCTTGAAGGCCGCGAGTTTCGCAAGCGCTTCCCCGCCTTCAATGTGAAGGACGAGGATGTGATCTATTTCGATCGCGTCGGCGGTTTTCTGAAACCCGAAGCTTGTGTCGAAACGCAGTTGCGGCTTGCACGGCACTTGGGTGCGGAAATCCGCCTAAACGAGCAGGCGCTTTCCTTTGAAGAGACCGGAGGCGATGTTCGCGTGAAGACATCAGCAGGCGTGTATTCGGCAAAGACGCTGATCGTTTGCGCCGGTCCCTGGCTCCCCGAACTGATCGAACCGAAGCTGATGCCGGGGCTGAAGGTCACGCGCCAGATCGTCTGCTGGTTTCGCGTAAAAGACAGCGCGCGCCTCGAGGATTTCCAGCCGGACCGCTTTCCGCCTTTCGTCTGGCAAGTCCCGGCTGAACAAATTTCTTACGGTTTTCCGGCGCTCGGCGGCAGGGAAGAGGGCGTGAAGATTTCGACGGAGCAATATGATGTCGCGGTCGATCCCGATCACATGGAGCGGACCGTAGCTGCCGCTGAGCAGGCTGCACTCTATGAAGAGTATGTGGCGCCATACTTTCCCGGCCTGGATCGCGCCTGCGTGCGCTCCGACGTCTGTCTTTATACGAGCGTTCCCGATAGCCGCTTCGTGATCGACCGGCATCCGGATCACCGGCGGGTAATCGTCGCCTCTCCCTGCTCGGGGCACGGTTTCAAGCACTCGGCGGCAATCGGCGAGGCACTGGCGCAAATGGCGCTCGGCGAGCCGCATCTCGATCTGTCGGCCTTCCGCTTTGCGGCGCGAAGACCCTAGACTTCTGGGCATAGTCCGGGCGTTTACCCCTGTGGATTGTCACAATCCGATAAAATGCGCCGACCGATTCTCTGCGTTGCGGGATGACAAATGCTCGGCTGGTTTCAGGCGCTCATGCCGAAGGAAGAGCGCTTCTTCGATCTCTTCGCGCGTCATTCCGCCATCGTCCTTGCCGGAGCCGAGGCGCTGGAAGGACTGCTGCAAGGCGGCGACAAGATCGAACATTATTGCCGCGTGATTTTCGAGCGGGAAGCCGAAGCCGACGAAATCACGCGTGAGACGCTCACTGCCGTGCGGCGTACCTTCATCACCCCATTCGACCGCACCGACATTCAGGATCTCGTGAGTTCGATGGATGACGCCATCGATCAGATGAACAAGACCGCGAAGATCATCATGCTCTATGAAGTAAAGAGCTTCGATCCGCAGATGCAGCAGATGGCCGCGATGGCGCCGGTTGCGGCGGGGCTGATGCAGCAGGCGATGCCGCTGCTTGCAAATATTGGCAAGAACGGCGCCGAACTTCACCGCATCACCGAGCAGATTATTGCGATCGAAGAAAAATCAGACCAGTTGCACGACGCCGGGCGCAAGGCGCTGTTCGTTGCGAACCGCAACGGCAACGCGATGAACTTCATCATCGGCGGCGAGATTTACGACCACCTCGAAAAAGTGGTGGACCGCTTCGAAGACGTTGCGAACGAAATCAGCGCACTCGTCACCGATCATCTCTGAGAACGGCGTACCGCAATGGACGCGAATGTCAGCCTACAAATTCTGATCGGCCTGATCGCGATTGCGTTGTTGTTCGATTTCCTGAACGGGCTGCATGATGCAGCGAATTCGATTGCGACCATCGTTTCCACGCGCGTGCTGCGCCCGAAATACGCGGTAATGTGGGCCGCGTTCTTCAACTTCATCGCGTTTCTGTTTTTCGGCCTGCACGTCGCGAACACCGTCGGCACCGGCATCGTGTCAGCTGGTATTGTCGACTCGCGCGTGATTTTTGGTGCACTCATGGGCGCGATTACATGGAACGTGGTTACGTGGTGGGCCGGAATCCCTTCCAGCAGTTCGCACGCGCTGATCGGCGGCTTGATCGGCGCCGCGGTCACGAAAGCAGGCAGTGCCGCGATCGTCTGGTATGGCCTGACCAAGACCGCGGCTGCGATCGTACTTTCGCCGATGACAGGGTTCTTTCTAGCGTTGATGCTGGTGCTCTTGGTCTCGTGGGCGTTTATCCGTGTCAACCCTCGCTCCGTCGACAGCACCTTCCGGAGCCTGCAATTCGTTTCCGCGTCGCTTTATTCGCTCGGCCACGGCGGCAACGACGCGCAAAAGACGATGGGCATTATCGCCGTGCTCCTGTTTTCGACGGGCCATCTCGGGAGCGAGTTTTATGTGCCGTTCTGGGTCGTCATCACCTGTCAGTTCTTTATGGGTTTAGGTACTCTGATGGGCGGCTGGCGCATCGTGCACACCATGGGCTCCAAAATTACGCGGCTGACGCCGATGCAGGGCTGCTGCGCGGAGACCGGCGGCGCAATTACGCTTTTCGCCGCGACTTATCTGGGCATTCCGGTTTCGACGACGCATACGATTACGGGCGCCATCGTGGGCGTCGGGGCGGCGCGCAAGGTGTCCGCGGTCCGCTGGAATGTCGCAAGCAGTATTGTGATCGCATGGGTCGTGACATTGCCCGCGTCTGCGATAATCGCTTCGCTGTTCTATCTTGCAACCGGTCTGTTCTGATGAGCCAGAAAACCGCAAACGCGCGCCAATACGCGGCTCTCCCTTACCGGCGGAGCAAGAAGGGTGCGGTCGAGATCATGCTCGTTACCTCGCGTGAGACGCGCCGCTGGATCATCCCGAAAGGCTGGCCGATTGCGGGTGTTGCGCCGCATAACCTCGCGGCACTCGAGGCGATGGAGGAGGCCGGCTTGCTCGGCAAGGTTGGCGACAAACCGATCGGCTCTTTCCATTACGACAAAAAGCGCGGCGATGGCTCAATCGTGAATTGCACGGTCGACACGTTCGCACTTGAAGTCGAGCAACAGATGCCGACCTGGCCCGAGCAGGATGAGCGCAAAACCAAATGGTTTGCGCCGGATGACGCCGCCTCGCAGGTGCAGGAGCCGGAGCTGCGCGCAATGATCAAGAAATTCGCGAAGCAGATCGGTTGAAGAAAGACGTGCCGCTATCCTTCGTTTACTTGCTCGGCTGCTCCGACCGCCATGGCGTCCGGACTTATGTCGGCTGGACCAACAACATTGCGAAGCGGCTGGCGCGGCATAACGCAGGTCGAGGCGCGCGCTCGACACGGGGCCGTGTCTGGCGGCTCCTTTATGTTGAATACTTCGACAGCCGCGTAGACGCGATGCGGCGCGAATATTTCCTGAAGCGCGCGCGCAAGCTCCGAAAGAAACTGAGCGCGGGTATTTCGCTTTTGAGCCCAGTACCCTAAAGCCAAGGCATGGATACAATTCGCGAAGCCGTCGTAATCGGCGCGGGCCCGGCAGGGCTGATCGCGGCGGAGGAAATCGCGAAGGCCGGTTTTCGCGTCACTGTTTATGATCGGATGCCCTCGGCGGGACGCAAGTTCCTGCTTGCGGGCCGGGGTGGACTTAACCTCACGCACGGCGAGGCGCTGGAGGATTTCATGCGCCGCTATGGCGAGGCGGCTGGCGTGCTGCGTCCGGTTATTGAAAGTTTCCCGCCTGCGAAGCTACGCGAATGGAGCGAGGCGCTCGGACAGAAAACCTTCGAAGGCTCCAGCGGCAGGATTTTCCCGGAGGCGTTCAAAACGTCACCGCTTCTGCGCGCTTGGCTCCGGCGGCTGGACGAAATGGGTGTGACTTTTGCTTTTCGCCATCGCTGGCTCGGCTGGAGCGGCGATGGCGCACTTCAGTTCGACACGCCCAAAGGGAAATTGAGCGTCCGCGCGGATGCAACCGTTCTCGCGGTCGGTGGCGCAAGCTGGCCGCGGTTGGGCTCCGACGGTGCGTGGACCGGCAGTTTCGAAAGTGCAGGGGTAGCACTTGCGCCGCTGCGCCCGGCAAATTGCGGCTTTGAGGTCGTCTGGTCGGAAAGCTTCCGTGAACGCTTCGCCGGCACGCCGTTGAAGCGCATCGCGCTGACTTCAGGAGATACAACCGTGCGCGGGGAGGCGGTGATTGCGCGTTACGGTCTCGAGGGAGGCGCGGTCTATGCGCTTTCCGGAAAACTTCGCGAAGAAATTATCGCATCAGGAAAAGCCGTGCTGCACGTCTCATTGCGGCCAGACCTTTCGGGAGCACAGCTAACGGAAAAACTTGGCGCGCCGCGTGGCAAGCAGTCGTTCTCCAACTTTCTGCGAAAGAGCGTAAATCTATCCCCGGTCAGCATCGCGTTATTGCAGGAGTGGGTCGTGCAACAGGGTGCGCGGCTTTCGGAGCAGACACCAGAAGAGATAGCTGCGCTGATCCATCGCTTACCGATCACGCTCACCGGCATCGCGCCGATTGAGTCCGCGATCTCGAGCGCGGGTGGCATTCCCTTCGCGGAACTCGATGAACATTTCATGCTTCGCAAACTGCCCGGCGTCTTTGCTGCGGGTGAAATGCTCGACTGGGAAGCGCCGACCGGCGGCTATCTGTTGCAGGCGTGTTTTGCGACCGGCGTCGCAGCCGGGCGTGGCGTGACGCACTGGCTTACGCGGTAGTTATTCGGCAGGAACGGCGCGAATAGCCGGTGTTGCCGGCGCCTCAGCCGTTGCCACGGCGATCTCGCCTGCCGCAGCAACGCCGGGTAGCAGATGCGCGATCGCGTTCGCGTAGTAACGGAGAATGTGCAGGTCCGCCGGGTTCGCTTCGTAAATCCCGTCGCTCTCCTTCACGATGTGCCGGAGCATCAGCATCCGTAAGCCCACCTCAATCGCGTAGTCGCGGTCCGAGCGCGGAATGTGCACATAGGCTTTGGAGGCCTCTAGCGTCTCGATGATTTTCGAAACGCGGCTCTTGATTTCGAAAAGCGAAAGCGGCGTGGGATGTGCTTGGAGTAGCGCGGTTGCAACCAGCGAGACGGGAAGCGCCGGCACGACCTTGCCGACTGCGTCCATCAGTTTCGAGCCGAGTTTTTCGACCTCCGCAAAACGCTGATCGTCTGGCAGGTCGCGAAAATCGATCTTGCGCTCCGCGACATATTGCTTGAGCGAGAACGGCTCCCCGAAACTCACGCAAGTATAGCCGTAGCGATACCAGTTGCCCCGCATCGCAAGCCAGATGTGATGAAAGAAGTGTCTGAGGAAAACGACGAGGTTGAAACCGAACACCGGCCTTTTGCCCGGTTCGGTTCCTGCCGCACTCGTCAGCATCCGGTCCTCGAGCACGCGGTCGTAGTTCACGCCGACCGGCACAAAGACCACATCCTTCGGTCCCTTCGGATCGAACGCCGCGACCATGTAGCTCAAGAGCCCGAATTTCGGCGGGCGCAGTTTGCCGTCGCGCGAAAGTCCGCCTTCCGGAAAGATCGCCTGCACCACGCCGGAAGCCGTCGCCATGTGCACGTAGCGCGAAAGCACCTTGCGATAGAGCGCATCGCGCGAGTCGCGCCGGATGAAATAGGCGCCCATCGAGCGGATAAGATTGCGCAGGCCCCAGATCTGCGCCCATTCGCCGACCGCATAGGAAAGAGCGGAAGACTGCGCCGCGACATAGGTCACAAGCACATAGTCCATGTTCGAACGGTGGTTTATAACGAAGATCACCGAAGAATCCGGATCGACTTTCGAGAATGCTTCCTCGTTCCGGAATCCGATACGCACCCGATAAAGCGTTTCCGATAGCCACTTCGACAAGCGCGTGCCGATCCGAAAGTAAGCATAGGCGGAAAAAGAGGGCACGATCTCGCCGGCGTAGCGCTTCACTTTCTCCATCAGCACTTCGCGCGGGATTTTCTGTTCGCGTGCATACTCGTCGACCGCGTGCAGAACCTCGGGGTCATAGATAAGCCGGTCCATGAGAACCTGCCGCTTGGTGAGTTTGAAGGGTTTGATCTGGAGGCGAAGACGCGTGTTCAGTTCGCCGATCGCCTTGTTGGCCCGCCGCCTGAGCGCCCAGCGCACACTCGGGATGAGCATCCGGTCGAGGAAGGCGAGTCCGGCCAGAACGCCGATGACGATGAAAACCCAAAGCGGCAGCGTGACATCGGCCCACATAATTCAGCCCCAGATCCTTGCGAGACGGCGGACAATTCATCCGCTATGTAGCGTTTCCTTCAAAAGCCGCCGGTTCTTGCGCTCGTGACCGATCAGCCTCACGCCATGCAATACAAAGCCCGGCCCCAACGCAACTGGGGCCGGACCCTGAAGGGTTATGCCTTCGGCTGGGCGTGGTTCGACCCGGTCAGTTCCTGGGCGCTGCGGCGGCTTTTCGTGCCCTCGTCGCTATTGTGGGCCGCTGCCGAGCAGGCGGGCACTTCGGTCGATCATTTTTACGATGCGGCGCAGCTTCCGAAGAAAAACACGCACGAAAAGAAGCTTGCCGAGGCGCTGCACCTGACCGCGGCCGCGCGAGAATCCGCGGAGCGAAAAGAAGCAGAGTGGCAGAAAGTATTTTTCGGGAACGGCATCGAGAGCGGTGACACGCGCCGCGAGCTTGAGGCCGCCCGCTATGCCGCGAGCCACACTTATAATCTGGCGCGCCGCCATTTCGGCTTCATGCTCAGAAGCGATCCGCCGCGGATCAAATCGCAGACACAAAGCCCGGAAGAGATCGCCGCGATTTACGGCGCGCAGTTCGAGCATCTGTCGCTCGATGGCATTACCAAGGGAAATACACAGGTCGAAGTCTCGAAGCCGGTCGAACGCTCGGCCGGAACCGATTATTGGCTGCGCTTTCAAAGCCCGTCGGCGCTGCTTGGCGACACGGTTTACGCACGCGTGCTTGAGCCACAAGGCGTAAAAAATCCGCCGACCATCATTTTCGGCCACGGCATCTGCATCGAATTCGATCACTGGCGCGGCCTGATCGACGAGGCGCGCACGCTGCGCGCGGAAGGCTTTCGTGTAATCCGCCCGGTGTCGCCATGGCATGGTCGCCGCCGCCCGCTTGGCAGCTTCGGCGGCCAGCCGATGATGGCGCGCATTCCCGGCGGACTGTTCGACGCTTTCACAGGCGCCGCGCAAGAATGGGCTGTGATCGCAAACTGGGTACGCCAGAATTCGAATGCGCCGCTTGCATATGGCGGCACGAGCTTGGGCGCGCTGATTGCGCAGTTCGCGGCCGAAAAAATAGGCGAGCGCGACGAGCGGCTGCGGCCCGACGGATTGTTTCTGATCACGCATTCCGGCCGCATGACCGATGCGACCTTTCAGGGCGACATGGCCAACCTGCTCGGCGTCGATCTCAATGCCGAGCAATATGGCTGGAGCCGCGAGCGGATCGAGGCGGGTCTAGGGCTTCTCGATCCGGCACTGCTTCCCGCGGTGGACCCAAAGCGTATCGTGACCGTGCTTGGCAAACGCGACCGCATCACGCCTTATGCGAGCGGATTGAGCCTGATCGATTCATGGGGCGTGCCCGACGAAAACCGCTTCGTCTGGGATCGCGGCCACTTCTCGATGCCGCTCACCATGATCCGCAACCCGGCGCCGGTTGCGCGTTTCCGCGAAGTGATGACGCGGCTTTAAGCGACGCGCGGGCTCGCTTTGCCTTCGTAGAGATTACGGCCTTCCACCAGCGCGCGGATTTTTCCGTCCGCGATCGAGCGCTTCAGCATCCAGAACCCGCAATCGGGATGGATGTATTTCACACGGCCCGCGCCGATCATGGTTTCCGCGCGCTCGATCTGGCGCGCAATGGAATCCGCGCTTTCGATCACGGTGGATTTGATATCGACCACGCCGAGGCCGAAACCGATCTCCGGTTTCAGTTCGCGGAAGGCCGCGAGTTCTTCCGCCGGGCGGTGCGCGTTCTCCATCACGATGTGATCGCAATGCAGCGCGTTCAGATATTTCATCAGTTGATTCCATGTGCCTTTCTGGATCGACTGGCCGCCGTAATTACCGAAGCAAAGGTGGACCGCGGGTTTCTTCTT
Organism: Rhizobiales bacterium Ga0077548; assembly: GCA_001464215.1. Lineage (GTDB taxonomy): Bacteria > Pseudomonadota > Alphaproteobacteria > Rhizobiales > Xanthobacteraceae. Next base: position 30,089 of record LNEZ01000073.1, read on the forward strand.
TACGGCCTTGAGCACGCGGTTCATCGCGTCCGCCGCCCACTGCCACTCGTCCGGACTGCCGGGAAGGTTCGCTTCGTCGATCTGCACGACATCGGCGTCGATGTGTTTCACCTGTTCGGCGAGCGCATCAGCGATGGCAAAAGCGAGATCGGGAAGTTTTTTGTAATGCTTGTCGAGCAGTGTCTTCGCGAGCATATGCGGACCGGTTACCGTGAACTTGAACGGATTCTGCGTGAGCGCCCGCGCCCGCTGATACGCCTGCGGCAGATCGAGCGTGCCGGAGCTCACCGGACCGTCGACGATTCCCGGCGGCTTAGTACGGAAGCGCATCGTGCTCTTCGCGCGATATTCCACCAACTCGTCAAACGTGATCGCGGTGCGGATGCCCGCCATCGGCTTTACGAAATACTCGATCATGCCGTTGGTCTCGGGATGGTTCACGTCGAAGCGCGAAAGTTCGCCGTCGCAAACGACGTCGATCCCGGCCTGCTCCTGCGTATGCAGCACGACGCGGGTGGCATCGATCACGGCCTGCTCCGAGGGCAGGGCGGTCAGCCACTCCGGCACCGGATAGGAGCCGACGACGGTGGTCAGAATTCGCGCTTGGCTAGACATGGCTTCACTCCCTGAACTGCTTTTGCAACGGTTGCCGGGCGTCTTTCCGCGCCCTAAGATCGTAAGTATCTAACTGGTTACTTATAGCGCGGCGGCAACGCAAGCGCCAACAAGAACGTAAAAGGGAAGACGCCATGAACGCTGCGGCAACATCGTTGCCCGAGACCTTTCGCGACGAGGCAGAGCTCGAAGACTTCATGACGCTGCCCAACGATCTTCTGCGCGCCGATCTCGCCAAGGTACCCGGTGATATTCTCGTGCTTGGCGTGGGCGGAAAGATGGGACCGACGCTGGCGCGGCTTGCGAAGCGCGCCGATCCTTCGCTCCGCGTGATCGGCGTCGCCCGCTTCAGCGAGGCGGGCTTGCGTGAAAAACTTCAGGCCTCGGACATCGAATGTATCGAAGCCGATCTTCTGAACAGCGCGAGCATCGATAAATTGCCGCAGGCACCGAATGTCGTCTTCATGGCAGGACGCAAGTTCGGCTCGACCGGTGCCGAGCACCTGACCTGGGCGATGAACGCGCACGTTCCGGCGATGGTCGGTGAGAAATTCAGGAAGTCTCGCATTGTCGCGTTCTCGACCGGCTGTGTTTATCCCTTTGTCGATGTCACGAAGGGCGGGGCGACGGAAGCGATGCCGGCGGTTCCGCCGTCCGGCATTTATGCGAATTCATGCGTCGCGCGCGAAGCGATGTTCGAGCATTTCTCCCGCAAGTTCAGCACGCCGGGCAGCATCATCCGGCTCAACTACGCGATCGATATGCGCTACGGCGTATTGCACGACGTCGCTTCGAAAGTATTTTCCGGCAGAGCCATCGAGATAGCCGCCGGCCACGTCAACGTGATCTGGCAGGGCGATGCGAATGCGATGATTCTGCGTATGCTCGCGCATACCACGGTGCCCACGAGCCCGATCAACATTAGCGGTCCTGAAACCATCTCGATCCGCTGGCTGGCCTCCGAATTCGGTAAACGCTTCGGCAAAGAGCCTGAATTTAGCGGAAAAGAAGCCGCCGACGGCTGGCTGGTAAACACTTCGAAAGCACGAAAACTGTTAGGCGAGCCGCCAGTCCCCTTGGAGCGTATGATCAACTGGACCGCGGATTGGGTCGCCCGCAACCAGCGCAGCCTCGGCAAGGAAACACATTACGATACCCGCGATGGCAGTTTCTGATTTCGAGATCGGCAAGCTCACAGCAAACGAACTTGCCGATGCGGATGCGTTGGTAAAAGAGGCCGGCTGGAATCAGACCGAGGCCGATTGGCGAACCTTCCTCGATTTCGGCACCGTCCATGCGATGCGCGACAAGGGCAAGGTGATCGCGACTGCCGCGACGCTCCCTTATGGCGGAAAGTTCGCCTGGATCAGTATGGTATTGATCTCGGGCTATTACCGGCGCCAAGGCCTCGGCACCACGCTCATGCAGCGTTGCCTCGACGAACTCACGGCGAAGGGGCTGACGCCTGTGCTCGATGCGACGCCGGCTGGGCGCGACGTTTATGTCGGTCTCGGGTTTCAGGATTCGTGGGGCTACAAGCGCCTCCTGTTGGCCGACCGCAAAGTTGTCCCGTCGCTGGAGACCAATATCGCGGTTGAAGCGATCTCGGATTCTTCGTGGAAAGAATTATGCGCTTATGACGCGACGAGCTTCGGCGCCGACCGCAGCAACGTGCTTTCGCGTTTGCGCGGCCGTTTGCCGGAAGCGGAATTCTGCATCTGGCGAGGCGGGCATATTGCGGGCTTCCTGCTGGGCCGCATGGGCCGCCGTGCAGCACAACTCGGGCCGCTGGTGGCCGAAAGCGAGGAGATCGCCTGCGCGCTCTTGGCACAGGCGCTCGAGACGGTGTCTGCGCCAGTCTATATCGATTTCATCGACGACAAGCCGCTGACCGCTCGTTTTCTCGCGACAGCGGGATTTGTCGCCGAGCGCCCGCTGACACGAATGCTTCTGAACCGTAACACGGCGTTCCAGGATATCGCGCAAACCTACGCCGTCGCGGGGCCGGAGTTCGGATAAATAAAAAGGGCCGGCAAAACGCCGGCCCTTTTCAGTTTCGCTTTTTCTCAATCAGTAGAGCTTCGGCGGACTGATCGCCGGCATCTTGATATTCTTGTCGAGGAACTCGTTGGTATAGGCCGCCTTGATGTCGTAGGCCTTTTCCATCTTCAGGTACTCGTCGACGAGCTTGTAGTCGGCGGCCATGCGCTTGTCGTCATGCCAGCCGAGCGCGACGTTCTTCGAGGTCTCGTCGCTCATCAGGATCGAAACGAGATGCCAGTTGATGAGTTCGTTATCGAACTTGAGCGCGCCGTTCATTTCGACCATCGCCTGGATGCAAGGCTCGGGCTTCTTCGCGCATTCGGCAAAAGCCCGCTGCGTTACCTTCACGAAGGCCGCGACCTTGTCCTTGTTGTTCTTCAGATAGTCGACGTTCACGATCAGCGAGTTGCCGTAAGGATTGAGACCGCCGTCGCGCCAGGCGAGGAAGCCCATGTCGTCGGCCAGCTCGCGGGCAAAGATGTGGTGGATGTTATAGAACGACGTGGTCGCGTCGATCGCGCCGGACTTTAGCGCGGCGAGCTTTGAGTTCGCGTCGATATTCACCCAGATCACCGAATTCGGGTCGATGCCGTTTGCCTTTGCAAGCGCAGGCCACATGGTGCGCGCACCGTCGCCAGCCGGATTTCCGATACGCTTGCCGACGAGATCCTTGACGCTTTTGATGCCCGAGCTCTTCTTCCAATACATACCCTGCGGCGAGTTGGCGTAGATGTTCATTACGCCGACAAGGTTCGCGCCCTTGCCGTTGAACAGGAGCACGCCCGCCATGTCGGAGAGACCGATCTGCGAGGAACCGGCCGCAACCTTCTGCGCGGAGGCGGCAGAGCCGCGGCCCGCTTCGATGTCGAGATCGACGCCGGCTTCTTTGTACCAGCCGTTCTTCAACGCGTAGAAATACGGCGCGTGGTCACCGCCAACGACCCAGTTCAGGGTCAAGGTGACTTTCTGCGCGGAAGCGGTCGCCGGGGCCAACAAGGCCGCAGCGAAAATCGCGGACGCAAGTTTGAGTGCAGGTTTCATTCGATGTCCTCCCTAAGTCTTTCGCCGCATGGGCCGGTCATCCGGTTCTCGACAGACAGCGAAGTTTCGATGTAACTATCTAGTTACAAGACGATATGAGTGGCCAAAGCGCCTGTCAAATGGCGCGAAAATGAGCGTGAGCGGCTGAATTCCCGCATTGCGACGGCCGGGCCAAGGGAGAAATGCGTGGCGTTGCGCTGGAACGATTTACCGGCAGAAGTGCTGACCGTTTTGCGGAAGGGCGCGGTGATTCCCGCGCATCCGCTCGCGCTAGACGCTTCGCGTAAATTCGACGAGCACCGCCAGCGCGCACTGACGCGTTATTATGTTGATGCCGGTTCCGGCGGGCTCGCGGTGGGCGTACACACCACCCAGTTCGCGATCCGTGAAGTCGGCCTCTACGAGCCGGTGCTTTCGCTTGCGATGAAAACCGCGCGCGAGGCGACGAAGAAACCGCTCGTGATGATCGCGGGGCTTGCCGGCAAAACGCAGCAGGCCGTGAAGGAAGCGCAGACTGCCGTGGGCATCGGCTATCACGCGGGTCTCCTCTCGCTTGCCACGATGAAAGGCTCATCCGAAGACGAATTGATCGAACACGCGAAGAAAGTCGCGGCTGAAATTCCGCTGGTCGGGTTCTACTTGCAGCCCGCGGTGGGCGGCATCGTGCTGCCGGCTTCGTTCTGGAAGCGCTTTGCCGAAATCGAGAATGTCGTCGCG